>JBFJOD010000001.1:0-100203 GCA_041617795.1 Gemmatimonadota bacterium
CGTGTCCACACCGGGGTAAGTGATCCTAACCCACGGGATGCTGTCCGCCACGGTCAAGAAGCGCAGCGAGTCGGGATCACCTTCCAAGGCTTCGCCCTGCGCGCCTTTGATATCCCAGCCCCAGGAGCCGGATTGCACCCGGAAGGAGGTCGAGAAACGCCGCGCTTCTGCGATTTGCAGCGGGATGGTGCGGAGCACGGGCGAGCGAAGCGAAGCACTTTCCACAGGTCGCGTCGTCTTTCCGCTAACCGTCGCTCTTGTGCCGGCGGGAACGACCAGCTCCGGCAACGGAGACGAGAAACTCTCGCGCTCCCGCCCGGTGTGGGGCGGAAACCGTAGATCGACACGCACGTCGATGAGCAGAAGCGGGTCCACGGGCTCGACGCGAAGTGTGTCACTCGCGGCTCCATCGGCCGTGGCGGCCCAGACCAGCGTCGGCGACTCCACCCGCGGGATTCTGGCGTCGGTCCGACCTTCGCTCAGCATGTACCAACGCCGGTCCGCCACGTCACCGCGAGGCCTCCAATGCAACGCCGCCGAATCACGGCCGGGCGCGTCCACGCTCACAGGCAGGTCGTGCCCCCGCCGGACTGTCAGCGCTTCGGCACTGATGCGGATCGCGGGAAGCGGAGCCGCTCGCAGATGCCGGACCGGATGCCAGACCGCCGCCCATGCTTCGGTCGCCGACTCGCGAGCGCCCAGCCAGACCGCCGTCGTCGCGATCACGGTGGCGGTCGCGGCAATCAGCGCCACGCGAACCCAGTCTCGGGCCGTGCGAGCCTCAACGTCCCCCAGCGCCGCGTCCCGGCGACCGTCTAGCTCGGCGGCCACGCGCTGGCGGTGCAACTCGACCAGCTCGGCTGATGTGCCGGGCCTTCGCAGTCCGGGCTCGATCGCGCCGCGTAGCGAACCGCGCGGCAACCCGGCGCGCGCCTCGATCTCCTTCGCAGCCGTTCGGCGATCCCAGCCTGCGGTGCGCCGCCCAATCCGCCATAACCAGCCGCCAGCGGCGGCGAAAGCAGTCAGCCAGAATAGCACCGGAAAAACGGAAGGCCGCTGCCACAGTGAGGTCGATCCGGCCAGCCAACTCAGCAGTAGTAGCCCCGCCAGCGCCGCAACAGTCCCGCTAAGAGCGGCAAGCCCGAGATGCGTGGCGACTCTCCGCCAAAGCGCGTCGACACGCTCCTCCGGTGATCCCGCCGGCATCGTCATAGCGGCTTTCTTTGCGCCACCGCGAAGGCGAAGAGGTTGACGCCCATCTTCAGTGCCCGGTCGCGCGCGTCGGCCGGATCATCATGCACATCAGGATTCTCCCAGCCATCACCCAGATCCGACTGGTAGCTGTAGTAGACGACCAGCCGGCCATCGACGAATATCCCCAGCCCCTCGGCTGGCAGTCCGTCGTGCTCGTGGATCTTGGGTAGACCGTCCGGAAACGAGTGGACAATACTGTACACCGGGTGATCGAGTGGGACAGCCACCATGTTCGTCTCTGGAAAAATGCGCTTCACTTCACGTCGAAAGGCTTCATCCATGCCGTAGTTGTCATCGGCATGCAGGAATCCACCGGACTGTAAATAGGAACGCAGAGCGCCGAGTTCTGCTTCAGTGAAACGGACGTTGCCGTGCCCGGTCATGTACAGGAATGGGTAGTCATTCAGGTCAGGGCTGAGCGCCGTCACGACCGCCTCGCGCGGCGCGACCGGCAGTCGCGTGTCTCGCGCAATTCGCGTCAGCAGGTTAGGCAAAGAGGAAGGGTTCGCGTACCAATCACCGCCGCCGTCGTAGTGCAGGCGCGCGATCGTGAGTCGGGTCGGGTCAGCACGTGAGGCGCCGCCGGTCGATTGCTCCTGATTGGGAAGCGCAGATAGCCACATCGACGCGAGAACCGCCGTAACCAGGAATGCAGCCTTCTCGATCACGGTTTCTCCCCTTCTGCCGCCTGCAGCGCCAGCTCGTAGGCACGGTTTCTGTCCAGCCCGAAACGGTCACGCAGCGCCCGGACTATCTCCTTCGAGCTGGCCCCGCCGCCAGCCAGGCTACGGGCTAACGACAGAGCCGCCTGCTCCGACGCAGCCGGCGACTCTGACGACGCACCAGCCAGGCAGATCACGACCTCGCCGCGAGGCGCGTCTTCTCGATAGTATCCCGCTAGCTCGTCCAGGGTCCCGCTGCGAAACTCCTCATGCAGTTTCGTCAATTCGCGTGCGACTACCGCCCGGCGATCGGTGCCCAACTCGGAGGCCAGTTCCGCCAGCGTCTCAGCCAAACGCTGCGGCGATTCGAAAAGCACCGCCGTATGATGCAGCTGGCGAAGCTGCGAGATGAGCTCGCGCCGCTTCTTTCCCGAACGCGGTGCAAACCCGAAGAACGTGAAGGGCTCGGGATCGAGTCCGCACGCCACCACGGCGGCCAAAGTGGCCGAAGCTCCGGGAATCGGCACCACACGCGCTCCGGCCTCCAGCGCGACACGGACCAGCCGGTTGCCGGGATCGGAGATGAGCGGCGTACCCGAATCGCTGACTAACGCCACGCTCTTGCCGGCGGCGAGTAGGCCGCGCACCTCTTCGCTGCGTCGGGCTTCATTGTGCTTGTGATACGATCTCAGATCTCGTGCCTTGATCTCGTAATGCCCGAGCAGGACGCGCGTCCGGCGTGTGTCTTCCGCCAGGATCGCATCGCTGGCGCCCAGCACCTCCACCGCCCGGAATGTCAGATCCGCCAGGTTACCGATGGGGGTGCTGACCAAGTAGAGGACCCCTGCCGCAGCCATGCCTCCCCACGAAGTAGAGTGCGCGAGAAACCGTGTTCCAGTTTACAAGAGAAACGCCTCCGCGGTGGCCGTGGCCTCCACGGAGGCATCACCCCCGAAGCGACGCCGCTGGCGACGCTGCGGGAATGCGGTCAGGCCTCGGGCAGATATTCCTTGATCTTCTGGGCCAAGACCTGTTTCGGGACCGCACCGATCACCGTGTCGACGTGTGCCCCGTCCTTGAAGAAAAGGATACTCGGGATCGACCGAATGTTGAACCGCATGGCCGTGCGCTGGCTGGCATCGACGTCCAGCTTGGCGACCTTCACACGACCAGCATACTCCCTTGCCAGTTCATCGACGATGGGTGCTACCAGTCGGCAAGGGCCACACCAGGCGGCCCAGAAGTCGACCATGGCGACGCCATCGGTCTGCTCCACCTCCTCGCCGAAATTCGTGTCGTTGACTTCCATCACTGCTGCCATCTCGCTCTCCATCCCTCGCTTCAGTGGTATGGGCCTTTCACGGGCCCCTTCATCCAGCACCCATTATATCATAATCTTTGTGTCCGCGCGCCGGTGTTCTCCGGGACGTCGGGACAGGCCGGCGTAGTAACAGACATTGCTGTAATGGAGTTCCCAATGAGCCGTGACAGCCGTCTCGAACACGTAGCGATAGCCGTGGAAAACCTCGAGGCCGCGGTATCCATCTTCAGTGCCATCTTGGGACGGCCTGATGGCGGGCGCGAGCGGGTCGAATCGGAGGGTGTCCGGATCGCCTTCTTCGATCTCGGCGGCTGCCGCCTCGAGCTGCTGGAAGCGACCACCAGCGATTCACCGGTCGGGCGTTTTCTCCAGCGCCGGGGGCCGGGCATCCACCACATCGCCCTGGAGGTGGCCAATATCGATGACGCCCTCGAGCGTTGCCGCGCCGCCGGCCTCCAGACCGTGGGTGAGGCACCGAGACCGGGGGCCGGCGGCCGCCGGGTCGCTTTCCTCCATCCCACAAGCACCGGCGGCATTCTGGTGGAACTCTCGGAATCGGTAGATTAGCCTCTGGCCACCCGACCTGCTCCGGCCTTTTCCGTCATCATTCCGACCTTCAACGAGGCCGCCGAGCTACCGGCGACACTCGATTCGGTGCGTGACGCGCTCGGGCCGGAAGTTGAGGTCATCGTCGTCGATGGCGGCAGCAGCGATGGCACCGCCGATCTGGCCCGCGGCAGGGCCCGGGTCATTGGATCTGCGCCGGGACGCGGTCGGCAACTGAACGTGGGCCTCGGCGCTGCCGCGGGTGACGTCGTGCTGTTCCTGCATGCCGACACGTGGTTGAGACGGGGCGCTGAGGCGGCGATGATCTCAGCCCTGCAGCATCCGCAGCTGACCGGCGGCTGTTTTCTCATCTCTTTACGCGGACCCACGGCGAACCAGCCTTTTGCCCGGATTCTGGCCCGAGCCATCAACTGGCGGAGTCGCTGGCTCACCAGCGCCACTGGTGACCAGGCGATCTTCGCGCGCCGCTCCGCTTGCGAGCGCGTGGGAGGCTTTCCTGAAGAAGAACTATTCGAGGATGTGATCTTCTACCGCAGGCTGCGACGTCTGGGCCGTGTCGCAGTGGTCGGCCCCCCCGTCCTCACGTCCGACCGCCGCTGGCGGCGGCTCGGCTACCCGCGAACCGTCATCACTCACCTGTTGCTACGACTCCTATTCCTGCTCCGGGTGCCGCCCGCACAGCTGGCGCGACTTTACCAGCGCGTGCGATAGGCTTTGCACCCGACCGTCAACAAGTGAATGACGAGCCAGACAGCTGGATCTGTTCGATATACCAGCGATCGCCGCGCCCCAGGACACAGTTGAACGGCAAGCTCAACTGCGCCCCATCGCACCTCAGGTGCACAGTAACCACCGTCTGCTTCCGGCGCGCGGCGTCGGGGTCGGGCTGCGTGACGATGCGGAAGCTTTCCGGTCTGAGACAGGCGGCGAGCACGACCATCCGGTCCCGCACCTCCTGAGCCGGGTAACTTCTCGTGATCGAACCCTGCTGGGTTCCAAATACACCGGCCATCTGATCATAAGCCCGACCCGCCGCCCCATGCTCTCCGGCCGCTTTAGCGCTCTGTGCCTCACGGGCCCCAGACAAGAAGAGCTCGATAGCTTCCTCGGGGGAGGACGCTCCAACCGTTGGCGTCGCCCTCGGTGCCGGGCCGCCGCCCCCACAGCCGATCACGCCCGCCAGGATCCCAACCATCACCGCCACTCGACCGTTTGTACGCACCTCGAGTCCCCCTCTCTCAATCTACCAGCGCAGTGGAACTGACCAGTTCAGCTACCCGCCCGCGACGCGCGCCGGGGTCTCTGCGCGGCGGAAGCTCAAGCGATCCTCGTCAGCCTCTCGATCGACGATCACGCGATCGCCCTCCCCAAACTTGCCTTCCAAAACTGCAGTGGACAGCGGGTTGAGAAGCAGAGTTTGCAGCGCCCGCTTCAGCGGCCTTGCACCAAACGCGGGCTCATATCCTTGTTCGGCGATCAGGTCCCGCGCCGACTCAGTGACCTCGAGTCCCAACTTGCGGTCGACCAGCAACCCGCGCGCCCGGTCCAGCTGTAGATCGACGATCCGCCGTAGCTCCGCGCGACCCAGCATCTTGAAGATGATGATATCATCAACGCGATTCAGGAACTCCGGCCGAAATGTGGCCCGCAGACCTTCCCATACCCGCCGTTCAACAGCTTCCCAACTTTCCTCGTCCTGGAGTTCCAGGATCCACTGGCTGCCAATGTTCGACGTCATGATCAGCACGGCGTTACGGAAATCCACCGTCCGACCGTGACTATCTGTCAGCCTCCCGTCGTCCAACACCTGGAGCAGGATGTTGAAGACGTCAGGATGTGCCTTCTCGATTTCGTCGAACAGGATAACGCTGTAAGGCCGGCGACGCACGCGCTCGGTCAACTGGCCACCTTCCTCATACCCGATGTAGCCAGGCGGCGCCCCGATCAAACGGGCGACTGAATGGCGCTCCATGTATTCTGACATGTCGAGCCGGACCATTGCCGCCTCATCGTCAAACAAGAACTCGGCCAGCGCGCGCGCCGTTTCGGTCTTTCCTACGCCGGTCGGGCCCAAGAAGATGAAGCTACCGACGGGGCGGTTCGGGTCTTGCAGCCCGGCCCGATTGCGGCGGACCGCGTTTGCCACGGCCTCGAGCGCTTGGCTCTGGTTGACAACTCGCTTGTGCAGGTGCTCTTCAAGGTTTACCAATCGCTCGCGTTCGCTCTCCATCATCTTCGAGACCGGGATCCCCGTCCAGCGTGAAACCACCGCCGCGATGTCTTCCTCGGTGACTTCCTCTTTGAGGTAGCGCGAGGCCTTCTGCAACTCCGCGAGTTTTTCGCTTGCTGTGCCGAGTTCCTTTTCCATCGCCGGGATCTTGCCGTGGATTATCTCCGCTACACGACCATGCTCACCGCTACGTGTCGCCTGCTCGGCGTCAGTTCGCAAGTTCTCGATCAGGCTCTTTAATGTTCGGATGTTTTCGATCGCCTGTTTCTCCGCCTGCCACTTAGCCTTCATCCCACTCGACTTCTCCCGAAGTTCTGCCAGTTCCTTTTCAAGTCGCTCCAGACGCTTGCGGCTTTCCTTGTCGTCTTCCTTTTGCAGGGCCTGTTTCTCGATCTCGAGCTGCACGACCCGCCGCTCGACCTCGTCGATTTCCAAGGGCATCGAATCGATCTCTATGCGGAGCATAGAGGCTGACTCATCGATCAAATCGATCGCCTTGTCCGGTAGGAATCGATCCGTGATGTAGCGTTGCGAAAGGCGAGCTGCGGCTACAATCGCGGCATCGGTAATCCGCACACCGTGGTGTACCTCGTACCGTTCTTTTAATCCCCTAAGGATCGCGACAGTGTCCTCCACGCTGGGCTCGGCGGTGAAGATCGGCTGGAAGCGCCGCTCCAGCGCCGTGTCAGCTTCAACATGCTCGCGATATTCATTCAGGGTCGTCGCGCCGACGACCCGGAGCTGACCACGTGCCAGTAGCGGCTTCATCATGTTGCCCGCATCCACCGCACCCTCAGCCGCACCCGCACCTACTATCGTGTGCAGCTCATCGATGAACACGACGTATTGCCCCTCACTCTCCGAGATCTCTTTCAATAGCGCCTTAAAGCGCTCCTCGAACTGTCCCCGGTACTTGGTGCCGGCTACCATACCGGCGATGTCCACCTGTATGAGCTGTTTGTTTTTGAGCGATTCCGGTACGTCACCGTTCACCATCCGCTGGGCCAGCCCTTCCACAATCGCCGTCTTCCCAACCCCGGGTTCGCCGATCAGCACCGGATTGTTCTTGGTGCGACGTGACAGCACCTGCACCACCCGGCGAATCTCCTCATCGCGGCCGATGACGGGATCCAGCTTCCCGCGTCGCGCCATTTCCGTCAGATCAACCGTGTACCGCTGAATCGTCTGGTACTTGTCCTCCGCCTCACGATCCGTGACCCGATGCGGACCTCGCATCGCCTGGATCGCCTGCACCAGGTTCGCCCGCGTCGCCCCTAGACCCTTGAGCAGAGGGGCCGTCGTGCTCGCCTTCTCCGACACCAGAGCCAATAGCAAGTGCTCGCTCGAGATGTACTGGTCTCCAAGCTCACGGGACTCGTTTTCCGCAATGTCCAGAATCTGGCTGAGCTCGCGCGATGGGAGTGCGGCGCCACCGCCTTCCTGACGCGCCAATCGATCCAGCGCTTCGTTGACCTGGCGATGCAAGGGCTCCGGTCTTACACCGACCCGGCCCAAAAGCGGGCCTGCGACACCATTCTCCGCCTCCAGTAGCGCGCTCAGCAGGTGGATGTCCTCCACGGCGGGATTTCCCCGGCTCGCCGCAAGGCTGATTGCCCCCTGCAGTGCCTCTCCGGCTTTTACGGTCAATCGGTCAAACGAAATCATCTACTTTGCCAGCCTCCCAGCTCGCTGCATCCGCATCATACCGTGTTCAGCGTCGTGACAGCCACGTCCGCATCACTCCGCCTATCGAGGCGCGGTCACCGCCGCGCAGGCCAGAGCTCATGTCGATGCGTTCCCTTGTGTTACGGAGAAAAGGGCAACTCGCGTGCCAGCCGGGGCTGCCGATCTGGCAGCCCCGTCGCGGGCCCGGCGAGCGCAGCCAGACTCAGTCGAGGGCCACCTTCCGGGGTTGCTCCCCGCTGGACTTGGGCAGCCTGACCTCGAGAACACCGCCGTCGATGTGGCCGCGTATGCGATCGCGCTCGAAGGCACTGCGCAGCTTGAACCGCCGGTGGTAGCCCCAAGGAAGACTGCTTTCTTCCTCTTCGCGGCCGGTTATGCGGCCTTCGATAACCAGTTCGTCGCGCTCCAAGGTGATGGCGAGTTCGCTCTTTCGCACACCTGGCAGGTCCGCAAGCACGACCATCTCGGTATCAGTCGAATAGACATCGACCGCCGGTCGCGCGTAATGCCGGCGACGGAGTCGTGTCTCGCGTTCCGCGTCAGGCGGCGAGCCGGGACCACCGAGATCGCGCAATTCATCGTCTCCGATTCTATCCATGTCTCACGCTCCTCCCGTGTCACTCGGGTGATCCGGCGAACCGCCTTCCCAAGGCATCCCTGAAGCCTCGTCACCCGTCGCCTTCTCGCTGGCGCTCTCTTCGTTCGTTTCGACCCGAATGCTGCGACCGCGATGCGCTTGTTGTTTCGGTAGCCTGACCTCGAGAACGCCGTCACGCATCTGAGCGACCACTGCAACAGCATCGACATCCCCAGGAAGTCGAATATTCAGGTCAAATTTACCTGCCGGCCGCTCGCTCCGGAGCATCCTGGCACCCGCCGGTGCTTGGAAGCGACGTCGTTCACCCGCGATCGCCAGAGACTTACCGGCCACGGTGACCTCGATTTCCTCGCGTTTGAAACCTGGCAGCTCCACGCGCACGCGGTAACCGTCGTCTTCGACCTTTAGTTCGTGACGCGGGAACTCCTGACGAATCCCAAGGTCGGGGGCGAGACCGAGTACAGATTCGAACAGGTTGCCCATCGCCTCTTTGAGTTCCGCCAACGCGCCGCGTCCCGACGCGCCTGTCTTCGATTCGTTCACCTTCTAACCTCCTGCCTCTGATCTGTGCTGTTTCGCGTGGCAAGCTGACACGCGGTCACAGCACCGTACGAGTTTCGCGCCTGCTTCGGTTTCGACTTGCCTGCACTAGGCACCACCGGTCTCCCGCACCACCACCGTGGCGGCGATTCGGTCCTGCAGCGCTTGCCGGTTATCATCCCAGAACATCTCGAAGAAGCCGAGCAAGCCGGTAAAAATCGATGCGGCGTAACCGCCGAACCGATTGAGCGCCGCCCACCAACCGATCGCTCTTCCATCCAAGCGGACGATTCGAATACCCATCAAGCGTTTGCCAGGTGTCCTCCCGCTCCAGAATGTCGGAAACAGAGTGAAGTAAAGCGCTGACCATCCGAACTCGATCCCGATTTCATTAGCGACCTTGAGAACGAGACTGAGCAAACCGCGATCTTTCTCTGAATCAAGCTCCTCCTGCAACCTCTGCTTATCCGTCTCCAGCACTGAGATCTGCCGACGTTGCTCCTCGATCCGGGCAGAGGCAAGCGCATCTCCTAATGGCCGCCGAAGCGCCTCAGCCCCGAGAGTGTCACCCAACCTCAAGGCTGCGGCATAAGCCAGTGCGAGCGAGTCGGGGTTAGAGCTCGGTCTAACCGTTGGCGCCAAACGCAATCCGGCGGCCTCAAAGCCAGCTTGGACGGCGCCGAGCGCCCACGGCTCGTCGCGACTGGCGGCGATGCTGTCTAACGTCGACCTGATCTCGGCCGACGGCACGCCAAGCCGGTCCATTCGAATGGCAGCCGTTGTCGCCGTCTCCTGCATCTCGGCGGCGCTCTTCGCTGTCACTAATCCCGCCAAGTCGATCGCCGTTCCGATAGCATCCGACACTTCAGTTCCAGCGACGCCCGTTTCGAGCAACTTCCTCGCGATATCACCGCCGCTCGGTGGCCCCGAACCAAAACAACCACCCCACCAGAGAGTCGTAGCCAATGTAAGAGTCCCCAAGGAACCGAAGGCCGCCAGTCTGGCCCCCCGGCCGAACCAGCCGGCGGAGCGTCGAAATGCCAGCCGAAAGAAGACCAAGCCAACCCCGATCCCGAGAAAGAACCAGCCAGCCTGTGAGAGTATGGCGATTAGCGCCAGGTCCAGGACCATGGCGACACCTCGACGCCAGGGCCGGGCGAGAGGCTTACCCAGAAGTTCCGGCGCCACCGAAAAGACATCAGGCGTTACGACCGCGCGTGGATCGCGGGCTGCTTTGGTCATCGTCGGTCCGTTTAGGTCCGTTATTGTCTGGCGAGCCGCCTATCTTAATAAACGTAGCGTCTGCGCATTCAGGGACAACAGCCTGCGCCGTAAGCGCGGCGGTGGCTGCCAGCCTACTGGCGTAAGCTTGGGCAGCCGCCTACCGTACCGCTCAGTCAGCAACCCAAGACTAAGCTCACCCCTCGCCGAGGGACCCAACGGGAAACACCGGATGAACAACAGCATCCGCACCTCGCTGATTGCACTGGCCGTGCTATCCCTCGCCACCTTCGGGGACCGGGCCGCCGAGGCCATGCCGAGCGACACTCGTATCCAGCAGACGTCCAGCACAGCCGTTCAGGCCGACGCCGGCCCGGTTGCCGTGCCCGAGCCGAGCGACCAGGCGATGCGCTACTATCGGAGCGGCAACGTTCTGTGGCTGATCAACGTCCTCTGGGGCCTGGCTATCCCGGCGCTTTTCCTTTTCACCGGGTTCTCGGCACGCATCCGCGATTGGGCCCGGGCTATCGGCCGGAAGTGGTTCTTCATCATCGCCGTTTACATAGTCATATTCATTGTCATCAACTTCGCCATCAGCTTTCCGCTCGATTATTACCAGGGGTTCGTCAGGCAACATGCCTACGACCTTTCAAACCAGACATTCGGAAAGTGGCTAACCGATGCGCTCAAGTCGCTGATGATCGGTACGCTCTTGGGAGTACTCTTCCTCTGGATCCCCTACCTATTGATAAAGGGAAGTCCGAAGCGCTGGTGGCTCTACTCCGGCCTGGCCGCCGTGCCGATCATCTTCTTCTTGCTGTTGGTGAGCCCGCTCTGGATCGATCCCCTCTTCAACGATTTCGGATCGATGCAGGACAAGCGGTTGGAAACGGAGATCCTAGCCCTGGCTGAGCGTGCCGGCATCGAGGGCGGCCGTGTGTATGAGGTCAACAAGAGCGTCGACACGGAGACGGTAAACGCATACGTCACCGGCTTTCTCGGCTCGAAGCGTATCGTCCTCTGGGATACGATCATCGAGAAACTCGATGATGAAGAGTTGATCTTCGTCATGGGCCACGAGATGGGCCACTACGTGCTCTGGCATGCGATCAAAGGCATCCTCTTCTTCTCGGGACTGATTATGGCGGCGCTCTTTCTCGTGCATCGTACGGCCGCCGGCCTGGTCCACCGTTTCAGACGGCAGTTCAAGTTCGAACATCTGTCCGACATCGCGTCTTTGCCACTGCTCATCTTGCTATTCAACGTTTTCTCACTTGCGCTCCAGCCAGTGGCCTTCGGGTTCACACGCTACATGGAGCACGAGGCCGATCGCTTCGGGCTGGAAGTCACCCGGAACAATCACGCGGCGGCAAGCGCGTTCGTAAAGCTTCAAGCCGAAAATCTCGGCAACCCCAGACCCGGCCCACTTTATAAGATCTGGCGCGCGACCCACCCAACGCTCGGCGAACGCATCGACTTCTGCAACAGCTACCGGCCGTGGCAGACAGGTGAGCCACTGAGGTATGGGGACCGCTTCTCAGGCAGCTGAACGTCCTCAGCCTCGGCCGGCTTGCCTCCGGGTGCTGGCGGCGCGATCCAGAGTGCGTCGCGCCGCCTACGCCTTCTGGTCGATCCTTGCCGTGTTCGCTGGCACGACCCCGTGCTGGTCTCAATCGACGGGCCAGGTGTCGGGTCGCGTGATCGACGCTCAAACAGGCGCGGCGATTCCGACTGCGGATATCCAGATCGAAAGCTTATCTATCTCGGTGCTCGCAGCCGAGCGCGGTGATTTTATCATCGCCGCGCTACCCGCCGGCGAGTACGAGCTCAAAGTTCAACGGCTTGGTTACCGTACCGCTCTCATCCCACTGCGTGTCCGCGCCGGCCGCACGACGCGGATCACTGTGGCGCTCACACCGACACCCGTGCAAGTCGAGGGCATACAAGCGGAGGTAGAACGAGTTCCCCTGATCGAGCCGGAGATCAGCGTCACACACGAAGTCATGCTCGGCCGCGAACTACTCGAACTACCGGTGGATGAAGTTGCGGAAGCCGTCGAGCTGACTACTGGCGTTAGCGATGGTCATTTTCGCGGCGGCCGGATTGGACAGGAAAGCTATCGCATCGATGGTTTGGAGGTGAAGAACCAGTTCGAAGCCTCGTCGCAGGGCCTGGGGTTAGAGCTTTCGCCGACTTCGCTGGAAGAGATCGAGGTCGTCACCGGCGGCTTTGGCGCCGACAACGGCTCCGCCCTCGCGGGTCTGGTGAGCTACGCCACCCGCCGCGGCAACTCGCAGCTTTGGCGCGGGCGCGCAGCCCTGATCAGCGATCACGCGCTGCCCGATGACGTCCACCGCGGCTTCTCCAGCTTCTCGGCAACCGCCGGTGGGCCGGTCCGCTTCCTAGGAGCGGGCACTACCCTGTTTGCCGACGTCCTGGCTCAGGGCATGACCGACGCGGAGCCGCGCGCGCGCGGCCTGACCTGCCTCCGCCCCGAGGACGGAGATGCTCAGCTGGCCGCCGCGATCGGCTCGCTAGGCGGGGAGCCTGCCACCGCTCACCTCTACTGCCCCTACAGCGGCTCGCGCCTGCCATACCAGCGCGGCGACAAGCTCATCGGGTTCCTGCGCCTCGACAAGCCGTTGGCCAGCGGCACGAACCTGACCGTCTCACTTCTCCACAACCGCCGCCAGAACGAGCTCTTTACTCCGGAATTCAAGTACAACACCGAGTTCCAGCTCGGGCAGCGGACGAAGGGTTATCTGGCGACGCTGACCCTCGATTGGGCGCGTCATCAACAGGGTCGCGCCTACCACGTCACCGCGCGAACGGCGGCGCTGCGCCTCGACCGCTATCTGGGAGCATTAGACCCCTGGACTTTTGCGGGTCGTGACCGGGTCGCCGGTTTCGGATTGGCCGACTTCCGTTTTCTGGGTGAGGGATTCGTTCGGCTGCCCGTCTCTGAACAGCTAGAGTCAGGGTCCGCCGTGCCCGGATACGTGCGGCCGACCGGAACGACCGGCTCGCCGTTCGGACCGGCGGCGGTCGGGATTTTCGCGACGGATGGCACGCCCGAGGTAGCCAACTGGAGTCGCTCGGATCTGTGGGCCGCCGATCTGCGCGGGGAGATTCTCTCATCGCGAGGCCACGCGCTCCGAGCGGGCCTGTCCAGCAGGTTCTATCGGATCGAGAACTACGAACGGATCTTGGCTTTTCTCCCAGGCTCATCGCCGAGTTTCGCTCGCTTTTATCCTCGGACGATCAGCGGCTTCACCGAAGTCTCCTTGCTTGCCGCTGACAACATCACGGCACGATTCGGGCTGCGCATCGAAGCCTTCCAAGCCGGCCTCAGTTTTCAATCGGACCGCGCCGATATTCTCTCCCCGCTCATCGACACTCGCTGGCGTACGAACTTGATGCCGAGGCTCGGCCTCGCCGTTCCGATCCCCAAAACCGAAGGTCAGTCGATGGCGTGGTTCAACTACAGCCGGCTGGCTCAACCTCCTGACTTTCGGTTCTTCCTGGACACGAGCCTCGGCGACTCGCTGCGAGTCGACCTGCGCAGGCAAGGCAACCCGAGTCTGACTTTCGAGCAAGGGAATGCCTATGAGCTTGGGGTTAGTCAGTTGATCAACGAATACTTGGCTCTGACAGTCGTCGCCTTTTTCCGAGAGCTGACCAACCTGGTGACCAGCGGCTTGCGTTTTCCGGACACGCCCGCCAACCAGTTCACGACAGGCGACTTCGGTAGCGTCAAGGGCCTCGAGATCTCGATGCGCGGTCGCTGGCCGCTCTTGCGCTTGCGTGCCGGCTACGCGCTGCAAGAAGCCAAGGGCGTGACATCTGGTGCCTTCGAGACCGCCGACTCCAGCGCAGCGGACCAACGTCTCGAATTCCCGCTTGCCTTCGACCGTCGTCACACGATCGACGCTGCGATCTTCCTGGGTCGTTCCGCCGGCCGGGAGTCGCTGCGCTGGGGCGCCGCGCTGACAGGCGCCGTGCGGAGCGGCTATCCTCTCGATCGCCACCTAGCCGCGGGAGAGACAGGCGACGACGTTGCACTGCGGGCGCGTCTCCCCTGGACGGCGGTCCTCGACATACGGGCGAGCTATGAGCTTGGCAGCGTGGGCCTGTGCGGCGGCTGCCGGTGGCGCGTGCTGGCCGACGCACGCAACCTACTCGATCGTGACAACATCATCGCACTGCGTCGCGACACCGGTGAGTTGGCCCCCGACATCCTCCAACTCGAGGGTGTTTCGCGCGAGTTGTCCAACGGCTTCCAGCCGATACCCCTCGAATCAGCCAACTACAGCCAGTTGGCCGACCTCAACCGTGATGGCATCATCACAGTTACCGAGTTCGAGACGGCACGATTTGCTGCGGCGCTGGATGCCAGCGATCCGTCGCTCTTCTTCGGAGAGGATCTGCAGATACGTTTGGGCCTGGAGGTCTCGTTCTAGATGAGACGAGTCACGTCTGGAGTACCGGCAACCGGAGTCGGGCATTCGCCGGCGATAGAGCGACGGCACTCACTTGCCTTTCGCTGGCTGATGCTCTTCGCCTTCTTTGCCGTGACTGCCTGCCGCAGCGACGTCTCATCTTTCTCCGCAGACGACAGGGATGAACGTTTCGAGGAAGCTGCGTTAAGACTGACTTTCAACGACGGGGATGAGCGCACCCCCTCCTGGTCGGCCAATGGCGATTCGATCTACTACTCGGCTGAAGGGTTCGAAGATTTTTCAGGTCAGCCCGGCGTTCTCCTGAGTGTTTCCCGGGCACGATCAGCCGCGACGCCGCTCCTGCGGAACGTTCAGCGGCCGGGCAGCCTACAGCGCTGGTTGATCGCGCCGACGATCGAGCCAGCCGGCAACCGGTTGGCCTATGTGGAGATCGGCCGCTTCTGGCCCAGCGACCCTCCTTCCTGTCCCCAGGTCGTCCCGGAGTGTGACGTGGTCCTGAGTGACTTGGCGCTGCCGCCACTACGCCAGGCGGTGTTGCGTGTCCGCGACCTCGACGCGGCCGGACCGGTGGAGGAGGATCCTGCGCTCACGGTAGAGTTCGAGGGCGTCATCCTGGATCTCATCAGTTTCCCCCGCAACCTGACGGTCCGAGATCATCCTTATCAGCGCCTGTTCGCCGAGGAGCGGGCTTCGGTGTTCCGAACCAGCTGGGACCCGGACGGGCAGCGCCTTGTGTTTAGCGACGGTTTACGACTGCACACTTGGGTGGTGGGCGCTCAGGCTGCCGAGCCCATACCCGGTAGCGATGACGCGGTTGATGCCGCCTGGAGTCCCGCTGGCCAGTGGATTGCCTTCTCGCGACTGGAACGGGCCGACTCGACGAGCGCAACGTGCCTCTACATACCTCCGTTGCCGCCTCCAACCGTGACCTGTGTGGTTGAATTCACCCGCTACGAGGTCGGTCGCCGCATTCTCAGCCTGATTCGGCCGGACGGCAGCGAAATTCGCGAGCTGGGTGACGGAGAGGAGCCCGCCTGGTCAGCGGACGGCGCCTCGCTGTTCTTTCGGCGCCAGAACCGGATCTGGCAGAGCGACCTGGACGGGAGCGGCGCCACATCCCTGCCGTTCACCGAAGGCGGCCGCGAACCGGCGGTGTCTCCCGACGGCCGCCGTCTGGCTTTCGCCCGTCTCAGCGAACGTGGAGACTACGACATATGGGTCATCACGCTCGACTTGTTGCCCTGACGCTGGTTGTCGCCTCAACCGCCTGCGGCGATCCGCTGGTCGTGGTCGGCGACTTCCCGGGCACGTTCAGGATCATCGCCGGCCAAGCCGATTCCGCCGGAGCTGGATTGGCCAGCCTGGCGATCGAGAGCCGGCTCGACACGCCACTCGGACTGGCTGCGGATGCGCAAGGCCTGCTCTACATCGCGGACCACGCCAACGGACGGATCCTGGCCGTAACTACCTCTGGCACCCTCACTCTGCTCGCCGAAGCTGGTTCCGGCCAAGGCGCCGGGCTCCGCGCACCTAGCGGCCTCGCACTGGACGGGCGCGGAAGCCTTCTAATCGCCGACCCAACCGCCCACCGTGTCTGGCGGTTCAATCTGTCAGATGCTTCCCTCAATCCGCTTGTCGGGACGGGAGAGCGGGGGGCCGGGCCCGACACCGCAATTGCTTTAGACGTGGCACTGGACACACCGACCGGCGTGGTGGCAGCGCCTGACGGCGCTGTGTACTTCACTGAGTTCTGGGCGCATCGCGTCCGACGTTTGGATCCTGACGGTCGGATCGTCACGCTGGCAGGGTCACGATTCCCGGGCCTCGCCGGTGACGGCGGTCCGGCGATCCAAGCCCGGCTCAGAAACCCGGCCGGGTTAGACTTGGCCGAGGGCGTTCTCTACATCGCCGACAGCGGCAACCACCGAATCCGCGCCGTGGATTTGAACAGCAACATCATCACCACAGTCGTTGGCGCCGGGACCGACGGGTATGGCGGCGACGGCGGTCCAGCCCGAGAGGCGTTGCTCAGCACACCGCTCGCGATCAGTCTGACGCGTGAGATTCCGACATTGTATATCGCGGACTCGGGCAACCACCGCATTCGCTCCGTCGACTTGCGCAGCTCGCGAATCTCGACGTTCGCAGGCTCGGGTAACATGGCGTTCAACGGTGATCTCTTGGCGACTGGAGAGACCTCGCTCAGCGGCCCGCAGGGACTCGCCATATCATCGTCAGGCCTGCTCTACGTGTCGGACACCGGACATCATATCGTACGTCGCACCGCGGTCGTGTTGCTAACATCTCCCTAGCGACCAGCCCGGACTGCGCAGGCATCGCGCAAGCTTCCAAGAACCTTGACGCTGCGCTTGACATGCCGTAAGCGGACACCTACGCTTTCGCCGCTTCACTGAGCTACCCGACACAGATTCTGTCATCGGCGGACAGCGGCCACTCGAGCAAGCGCCGCGGGCCCGAGACCCAGACCTCGAGGAGGGACTTGGATGGATCCTAAACCGTACGAGCCCTACGTACCGGCGGATACGCGCCTCAAAGAGTTCACGCTCAGGGCCGTCCTGCTGGGCGTCGTCATGGCCGTCGTGTTGGGCGCGGCCAACGCATACATCGGAATGGTGGCCGGTCTCACCATCGCGGCCACCTTCCCAGCCGCGGTCGTGGCGATGGCCGCCCTCCGCCCATTAGGCGGATCGATTCTCGAGGAGAACGTCGCGCGCACGACTGCCTCGGTGGGCGAAGCTCTGGTGGCCGGTGCGATCTTCACGATCCCGGCCTTCGTGATAGCCGGCGTCTGGGAGAGCGTCAACTTCTGGGTCTCCGCATTCATCATGCTGGTCGGCGGGTTACTCGGCGTGCTCTTCGTGATCATCTTGCGCCGCACCCTTGTGGAAGATTCGGGTCTTCCCTTCCCCGAGTCCGTCGCCGCCGGCGAGATCCACAAAGCCGGTCAGAAGGGCACCACGGGCAGCAAGTACCTGGTCATCGCCGGTGTGACGGCCGCAGTCATCGAGTTGATCAAGAACGCATCCGGGATCAGGGTGCTGGGCACCTACATGACTGGCTTCTGGTCATGGGGTAGCTCGCGAATCGCCCAGGGCGCCGCCCTGGCGCAGGAGTACACTGGCGGCATTTACCTCTCGACGCCGTCCGCATCACCTGCCCTCCTGGGGGTTGGCTACATCATCGGCCCGCGGCTCTCGGCCGTGGTGTTCGCCGGCGGTGTTCTTGGCTGGTGGTGCCTGGTTCCCGTGATGGGTTTCGTGAATCGCGATCTCGTGCCCCTCGCGGATGCGCAAGGCTGGAGCGCCGTCTACGTCGGCGTCGTTTGGCAGACCATGGTGCGGCCGCTGGCGGTCGGCACGATGGTCGTCGGCGCGGTCTGGACACTATGGAGCATGCGACAGAGCCTGCTGGCCGGGTTCGGCCGCGTGTTTGCCGATCTGGGACAGGTGAAAGCCGTTCAGGCCCCCAGCCGCATCGAACAGGACCTTCGCTATCGCTGGATCGTCTTCGGGATAATCGGACTGCTCGTCCCCATCACGGTCCTTTACTACTACTTCACTTCGAGTTTCGGCGGCTCGATTGTGGCCGCTTTGGTCATGGTCGTTGCGGGAATCCTGTTCGCCGCCGTGGCCGGCTATCTGGTCGGCGTTATCGGCAGCAGCAACAACCCGATCAGTGGACTCACGCTTTCGACCCTGATACTGGCCGCCCTGCTCATGGTCGCCATCGGTCTGACCGGCGATAAGGGCGTCCTGGCTGTGCTCGGGGTCGCAGCGGTGGTTTGCTGCGCCATGGGCATCGCCGGCGATATGATGCAGGACCTGAAAGTCGGCCATATCCTCGGCGGAACACCGGCTTCGATGCAGAAGGGTGAGCTGATCGCCGTGATCGCGGCGGCTCCCTTCCTGGCGGGCGTACTGCTGCTTCTCGGTAAAGCCTACGGGTTCGCCGGTGCCCCGGGCGCCGACCCGGCAACGGCCCTGCCCGCGCCGCAGGCCGGCCTGATGGCGCTGGTCAGCCAGGGGATCGTCGGCGGCGAGATGGTCTGGCCGCTCTTCATGGCAGGCATGTTATTCGCCGTCATGCTCATCCTGGTTCGCGCGCCATCGCCCATGCTGGTCGCCGTTGGCATGTACCTGCCGATCTACAGTACGTTCGCGATCTTCATCGGCGGCGTGTTCCGCTGGCTGGTGGATAGCTGGATCGAGCGCAAGAAGTATCCGGGCGAGTCGCTGGAGCGTGCCACCAACACCGGCATCCTCGTCGCTTCGGGATTCGTTGCGGGAGAGGCGTTGATGGGGGTGGTGATCGCTGGACTCATTGTCGCCAACTTCTCGATGCCGGTCATCGTCAGCAACCCGACTGTGCAGGGTCTGCTCGGGCTGCTCGTCTTCCCACTGGTACTGTGGTTCTTCTACCGGTATTCGAACGCCGAGGCGCGCGCGACCTCACGTTGACGCGTCGCAGGCAGCCTCTGCCGAGCAGGGTGCTCTGGGCCGCGCTGGCCCTGAGCACCCTGCTGTTCCTTTCGGCCTGCCGGTCCGAGGTCAAGACGGCCATGAGCCGCGAGGATTACGTCCAACTGTATGTTGAGATCCTGCTAGCAGCGGACGCGGCGCTCGATTCCGTGGCCGCTTCCGACAGTGCCCGGGCGATTCTCGCGCGCCGCGAGTACAAAGAGGATGACTTGCTCGATTTTGCCCGAGCCCATGCCGACGATCCCGGATACCTGTCCAACGTCTGGCTGGAGATAGAGACTCGACTACGCAATCCACCCACTCCGGACTCTGCAGACTCCGGGGCACCACCAAAAGCCAGTGTTGATACTGACGACGAGTAGAAAGCAGGGAATCGAGCTGCGGGGTCTCTAGAGCCCCGTCGGGTGATCGACAAACTCCCAGGCAAGACCGAATTGCTCGGCCAGATGATTGGCGAGGGCCCTTACGCCAAGCGTTTCCGTCGCATAGTGCCCCGCGTAGAACACATTAAGCCCCCATTCCTCTGCCTCGAAGTAGGTGTAGTGCTGACCTTCACCCGTGACAAAGGTGTCGAGCCTTCGATCACGAGCCTCGGCGATGTGGGCGGAGCCGCCACCGCTCAGGATCCCAACGCGCCGCACGCGCTGACTGCCGCCGGCGATCAGAAAGGGGGGCCGGCCGAGAGTCTTCTCCAGACGCGCACTCAGCTCTTCGCGCGCTAGATCAAGCTCGCCCCACACGCCGATGTCGTGGCCTTCATGTTCAGCGAAGCCACCCGAGATCGCCAACCCGATCGCCTCTGCCAGCTTGACGTTGTTGCCCACCTTGGGATGGGCGTCCAGCGGCAGGTGCGCCGAATAGACCGCGATGTCGTGAGCGAGCAAGCTCGAGATGCGCCGGTAGTTCCGATCGGTGAGCGGCACCAACCCGTCTCCCCAGAACAGACCATGGTGCACGACCATCAAGTCCGCATCGCGTTCGATCGCCGCATCGATCGTCGCCTGGCAGGCATCGGTGCAGGCAACGATCTTGCCGACCTGGCCGCTGTTCTCCACCTGCAGCCCATTAACCGCGCCCGGGTAATCGGGGAAGTTCTCGATGTTCAAGAACTCGTTCAGGTAGGTGACCAGCTCCACAAGCGCGACGGTTGCCACTGCTACACCCACTCGATGGTTGCAGGTGGCTTCGAGCTCACGTCGTAGCAGACTCGATTAATACCAGCGACCTCATTGATTATCCGGGTCGCGATTCTTCCCAACACTTCGTGGGGAAACTGAAACCAGTCGGCGGTCATTCCATCGCGGCTCGTGACGGCCCGCAGTGCGACAACGTTCTCATAAGTGCGGCCATCACCCATCACACCCACTGAGTGAACTGGCAACAGAACGGCGAACGCCTGCCAGATCTCGTCATACAAGCCAGCCGCCTTGATCTCTTCGAGATAGATAGCGTCGGCCTCCCGCAGGACTCTCAACCGCTCCGTCGTCACATCGCCCAGCACCCGCACGGCGAGGCCGGGTCCCGGGAACGGGTGGCGACCGACAAGCTCTTCCGGCAGTCCAAGCTCACGCCCCACCTGGCGGACCTCATCCTTGAACAGCTCGCGCAGCGGCTCGATAAGCTCGAACGGCAGATCGGGGCGCAGACCTCCGACATTATGGTGGGTTTTGATGGTGTCCGAGGGACCGCGAACTGAAAGGGACTCGATGACATCCGGATACAGCGTTCCCTGCACCAAAAACGCGACGTCCGCACCGATGTTTCGGGCTTCGTCTTCGAACACATCAATGAACGTATGTCCGATGATCCGGCGTTTCTCCTCGGGATCCTCGACTCGCGCCAATCGCTGCAGGAAGTGCGCTGCCGCATCCACAACCCTCAGATCGATACCCAGATGCTGATCGAACGTCCGGGCAACCCAGTCGCGCTCGCCTTTCCGCAGCAGTCCCGTGTCGACGAAGATGCACGTCAGCCGGTCTCCTACCGCCCGGTGCACCAACGCCGTGGCCACCGACGAATCGACACCGCCGGACAGCGCCGAGATGACACGGCCTTGCCTTCCGACCTGGCGCCGCACCGACGCGACCTGGGTCTCGATGAACGATCCGGCTGTCCAGCTTGGCTCACAGTCGCAGACGCGGAACAGGAAGTTCGAGATGATCTCGCCACCCCGGGCCGTATGCGCGACTTCGGGGTGAAATTGCACGCCAAAGACAGGCCGCTCCCGTGACCTGAAAGCGGCAACCGGCACGGTCTCGGTGGCGCCCAATACCTCGTAACCGGGCGGCGGCTCTCTAATTTGGTCACCGTGGCTCATCCATACCGTTGAGCGCTCGCCTTCTGCGAAGCCGTCGAACAGGTCGTCTGGCTCTAATACCTTCAGCTCGGCACGTCCATATTCACGCTTTACCGCGCTTTCCACCTTGCCACCTGCCGCCTGGGCGATCAACTGCATGCCATAGCAGATCCCCAGGATGGGGACATCGAGTGCCAGCAATTCCGCCTTTAGCGTCGGCACATCGTCCCCATAAACGCTGGCGGGACCGCCCGACAGCACAATCCCGCTAGGCTCCCATTCGCGAATCCAACCGATCTTTTGCGTCGGAGGGTGGATCTCGCAGTAAACACGCTCTTCCCGAATTCGCCTCGCGATGAGCTGAGTATACTGCGATCCGTAGTCGAGGATCAGGACTCTGTCGACCGGCCTGGAATTAGGATCCATCTCTCCTCATCAAAATGCGACGTCTGCCGCATCACTCGAGCTAGTACGCACGAGCCCACACAACCTCGTACTGCGTCTTTTCACCGCAGATACACAGGTCGGGCACACTATCGCTGCGGAAGTTCTCGTCCGGGATCACCCGAATCGTCGCCTTCGTCTCATCTTTCACTCGGGCTTCACACTGTTCAGAACCGCAATAGCCCGTATAGATGAAACCGCCGGTCGTGGCGACAATCTTCTTGAACTCCTTGTAGTCGCTTATCCTTCTGTACGAGTTGGCTTCGCGTCGTTG
The DNA here is from genome assembly GCA_041617795.1 of Gemmatimonadota bacterium. Classification (GTDB taxonomy): domain Bacteria; phylum Gemmatimonadota; class Gemmatimonadetes; order Palauibacterales; family KS3-K002; genus JBFJOD01. The sequence goes on from JBFJOD010000001.1 coordinate 22,053, forward strand.
CAGTGCCGCTTCGTACAGCGCTCCCTGCATCTTATCGAGTAGCGCCGGCAACCGAGTCAGCGCCTCCTGCTCCGGCAACGGAGTTTTGCGTTTGCCGTCCGGAGCGAAGCGGTGGACGAGCATGACCTGGCCCTTGGCGATGTCTTTCGGGCCGACCTCAACCCGGATCGGTACACCTTTCCCTTCCCACTCGTAGTACTTGGCTCCAGGGTTCAGTGTCTCTCGATCGTCAAGCTTGACTCGGAGCGTTGAACTCAACTCGTCCTTAATACGGTTGCAAACCTCGAGTACCTGGCCACGCTGCTCATCCGATGACCAGATCGGAACGATCACCAGCTGAACCGGAGCGAGTCTGGGTGGCAGCACGAGACCGACATCATCGCTGTGCGTCATCACCAGGCCGCCCAGAAGTCGGGTGGACACACCCCACGACGTGGACCAAACGTAATCGTGCTCACCCTCGACCGTCTGATATTTCACGTCGAAGGCGCGCGCGAAGTTCTGCCCGAGGTGGTGAGTCGTTCCGGCCTGCAACGCCCAGTTGTCCTGCATGAGCGCTTCGCAGGCGTACGTACGCACCGCGCCCGCAAACTTGTCCCATTCCGCCTTCACACCGGTGACCGGAGGCATCGCCATCCAGTTCTCCATGAAGTCGCGGTAGAGTCCCAGAATCAAGCGCGCCTCCACCTCAGCCTCGGCCTCCGTAGCGTGCGCCGTGTGACCCTCCTGCCAGAGAAACTCGAGTGTCCGGAGAAACGGGCGCGTCCTCATCTCCCAGCGGACTACGTTGGCCCATTGGTTGATGAGGAGTGGGAGGTCGCGATAGCTCTGGATCCAGTCGGCCATTATCGGCCAGATGATCGCCTCGGACGTCGGGCGCACCACCAGCCGCTCTTCAAGCTCCTTACCGCCACCCTGCGTGACCACCGCTGTCTCCGGCGCAAAGCCTTCGACATGCTCGGCTTCCTTCTGCAGGAAGCTCTCCGGGATGAACAAGGGGAAGTAGGCATTCTGATGACCGGTGGCTTTGAACATGCCATCGAGCGCCGACTGCAGAAGTTCCCAGATAGCATAGCCATGGGGCCGAATCACCATGCAGCCGCGAACCGGTGTGTAGCCAGCTAGCTGTCCTCGCTGAACGACTTCGTTGTACCAAGCGGAGAAGTCCTTGCCCCGCGGAGTCAGTGCTTTTTCTTCCGCCATCTCCCCTGCCTATAACTGAGTTAATCGGCGTTCTTTGCCGCGACATCCCCATCTGGCTGTTCGGGCGGCGCGGCCTCGGCACTTGCCTCGGGTTCATCGGCGGCAGCCTTCCTCTCGGTCCACCACCAAAGGCCGATCGGCACCAATGCCAGGGCGCCCGCCCACCCGAACATGCGACGGTACCTGGAACCTAGAAGCGCCCGGAGAGTCAAGCCGGCACCCACGATCACCGCCCCGCTGGCAATCGACCCCACGCTCAGCGGCGCCAGCCGTTCCCAGGTAGAACCCAAACCGCGTTCGAGCAGGCCGCGCTCCTCGCTTTCGGCCAGTTCAGTCCGCTCACTCATGACCGTTCGTCCACGGCGCCTGTCGCCATCTGACTCCACCCCGGATCTCCCAAGTAGATGTTGGTTCGGTAGTACCGTTTCCGTGCTGAACCATTCGCCGCTTCCCAGCCCTCGGGCGGCACCCATTCGCCCCAGGCGCGAGGGACGAGTCGCGCCTCCAGTGCGCCCGTCGGCCGTGCCGTATACAGGACCGCGCGCGCCGCCACTAGCTTCGAATCGGCACGACCGAGTGAGTCGAGAGCGATCCGCAGCGTCTTGGCCAGGGCCTCCGGTGCAGCCGGCACCAGCACCAGGACGCGGAACATGGCTCTGTCGCCCCCCGTTCCTAGCGCGGTCCGCTCGAATACCTGGTAGGCGACGGGCGACACCGTGTCGACACCGACTTCGACGACGGCGGGCGCATCCGGCGAATCTTCAGCGTCGGACTCGATCTGCAAGGTGCGATCGGCTGGCTCGCTTCCGACGCAGCCGGCCAGGGCTCCCAAAAGAAGCACAGCCGAACCACGCTCAACCAGCCGCCTGACCATCTCCACTCGTTTTCGTGACGGCCGCTGCCAGGTTCTCGAACACGACCTCGCGCTCCTCTCCAGTCTGCATGTCCCGAACACGCGCCAATCCCCCTTCAACTTCGCGCGGCCCGATGATGACAACCTGACGCGCTCCAACCTGATTCGCGCTCTTCAACTGGTTGCCAAGTCGACGATCCTGGAATTCGAATATCGTCGAGAAACCGGCAGCCCTCAGCAACTGCGTGGCTCGCAAAGCCTGCGGTCGCGCACCTGCTCCCAGCCAGGCGACGAAGCAGTCGATCGATCGTCCGAAGTCGGGTAGCAGGCCCTGATCGCGCAGCAGTTCCGTCAGTACCACATCTCCCATCCCAAAGCCGAGGGCCGGCAGGTCGATGCCGGAGATCAACTCGAGCAACTCGTCGTAGCGGCCCCCACCACAGATGGCTCGCAACTCACGGCGCGCATCCCACAGCTCAAAGACAGGCCCCGTGTAATAGGCAAGTCCGCGGACAACGGACAGATCGATATCGACGAAATCGCCGACACCGAGGTCGTTCAGATGTTCGAGATACCTCGACAGCTCAGCGACGTTCTCAGATACTCTCGTTACTTGCCCGAACGTCGCGCGCAGTTCTTCGATACCTCGTAGTTTCAGCGCTTCAAAGATCCCTGAGACGGTCCGCGCCTCGAGGCCGAGTTCTCTGAGCTGCTTTTCCAGCCGGTCGCGCGGCTCACGGTCGAGCTTGTCGACAACCTGGTAGACCGAATCCAGGCTACCCGCTTTCACTCCCAGATGCTGAAAGATCGCCGCCAGCAACCGCCGGTCTGAGACCCGCGCTCGCACCTGTTTGGAGGTCAGTCCCGCCAGCCGCATCACATCGATGGCCGCAGCCAGCAGCTCGGCATCGGCGAGCACGTCGGCCTCGCCGATGATGTCCAGGTTGAGCTGGAAGTGCTCCCGCAGGCGACCCCGCTGCTTCCGCTCATAACGAAACAACTGGGGCGTCGAGTACCAGCGAACCGGCTTGCTCAGCGCCCGCGCTCGCGCGCCGACCATTCGGGCCAAGGTCGGGGTCATCTCGGGGCGCAGAGCGACACGGCGGCCGCCCTTGTCCTCGAATTCATACAGCTGCGCAACGATCTCGCTGCCTGATTTGCGGGTGTAGAGATCCAGTGGCTCGAGCGGCGGGCCATCGTATTCCTCGAACCCATAGCGGTGTGCCACCTCGCGCCACATGCCGATCACGTAGGCGCGAGCGCGCAGCTCCTCCGGATAGAAATCCCTAAATCCCGGTAAACCCTTGAGTTCCACGATCGCGAATCTACCCCGACACCTTCGCCCGCAGCAAGCCGGCCGCTAAGCCAAGCCGGCGCATTGCATCACCAACCGTGTGGTTGGATCCGGTCACAACGATTGTCGATCCCCGAGACTCCGCGAAGTCCAGAGCCGCCTCAAAATCCACGATCACCTCTACCGGATAGTTCGATACCGAGTCCGCCACCGCCCGCGCATCCCAGCGGCGTTCCGCCGGCGAGCTCGGGGCCACAGTAAACACCGACAGGTCAGCCAGTGCCAAGAGCGGTGGCAGCATCTCCGGCCACGGTTTGTCTCCCAGGATTGCCAGAACCAGGACCAGCGGTGTGGGCAGGTCCAAACTGGTGAGACTCTGGGCCAGCGCCTCGACGCCCACCGGGTTGTGGGCTACGTCCAGCACCCAAGTCCGGTCTCCCCGCTTCTCGATCTGCAGGCGTCCGGGCCAGCAGGTCGTCTCAACCCCGACGGCGATATCTCTCGCGCTCGGACGCCAATCATCGGGCAAGCTCTGCGCGATCAGCACCGCCAGACCCGCATTCCAGGCTTGATGGGCACCCAACAACGGACAACGCAGTTCAATCGGCTGACTCGATCCCGGACCGAGATACTCCAGTTCGGTACAGGTCTGCCGAATTCGAATGCGTCTCACCGCCGCATCGTACCCCAGCTGGCGCAACGGCGCACCAACCCGCGCCGCCGTTTCACGAATGATCCGCCCCGCCTCCGGCTCCAGACGGCCCAGGGCGATGGCAACGCCGGGCTTCGCGATGCCCGCCTTTTCCCGGGCAATCGCCGAAAGGCTGTTTCCCAGATAATCAGCGTGATCCCAAGAGACATTGGTGATCGCAGCGACATCGGGCAGCAGCACATTGGTGGCGTCCAGTCGGCCACCTAAGCCTACTTCGGCAACCACGACATCGACAGCCGCCTCCGCAAAACACAGAAACGCCAGCGCCGTCGTCGTCTCGAAAAAGCTTGCCCCTGTTTCCTCAGCCAGCGGCTGCAAGCGTCGCGCCGCTTCCGCCAGGAAGTCATCGTCGACCGGTCGCCCCTGCACCCTTATCCGCTCGGAAAAGTCGATCAGGTGAGGCGATGTGTATAAACCGACGCGCTGCCCGGCTTCTTCAAGCACGCTGGCCAGCATCGCCGCCACCGAACCCTTGCCGTTGGTTCCGCCCACTAAGATCGAGCGGAAGGCCATGTGCGGAGCGCCGACTTCGTGCAGCATCTGCCGAGTCCGGCGTAGTCCCCAGCGGATCTCCCCGGTCGGCTTGATCCCGAGGAGCTCAGAGAGGTCGGTGGAACTCATCGTTTAGACGCGGCGGCTTCTGGCCTCAGGCCACTGGTTCGGCAGGATATGATTGCATATAGCGCTCTAGAAGATCGGCCAACCCGTGGATCAGAAGGAGTGGCCGTCCGTCATGTGCCGCAACAGAGTGGAGACCGTGGTCTTTAACTCAGGCCTTGGGACCACCATGTCGACCATGCCGTGCTCGAGAAGAAATTCCGAACGTTGAAAGCCCTTGGGTAGTCCCTGGCCGATCGTCTGCTCGATTACACGTGGTCCCGCAAAGCCGATCAATGCACCCGGCTCAGCAATGATGACATCGCCCAGCATCGCGAACGAAGCAGTGACTCCGCCGGTCGTCGGATTAGTGAGTATCGAATAGTACGGGAGACGTGCCTTATGCAGCCGTCCCAGAGCGCTGGAAGTCTTGGCCATCTGCATGAGCGACAGTACGCCTTCCATCATTCGCGCTCCACCGGAAGCGGAGACGATGATCAGCGGTTGCTGATCGTCCAAGGCACGCTCTGCAACTCTGGCAATCTTCTCACCGACAACCGAACCCATCGATCCGCCGATGAAGCCAAAATCCATCACGCCGAACTTGACTTCCAGACCATCGATCTGGCCGGCCCCAGTCAGTACCGCCTCCTGGCGGCCGACCATGCGGCGCGCACGCTCATATCGCTCCGCGTAGGGCGTCGGGCCAACGAACTTCAGCGGATCCACACTTCTCAGTTCGGTGTCGTATTCTTCCTCCAGCGAGTTATCCAGCAGCAGGCGCGCATACTCCTCGGGCGGAATCCGGAAATGATGCCCGCATTTCAGGCACACACTGAAGTTCTCGCTCAGCTTCTCACGGTAGATGATCTCCCCGCAACTGTCGCACTTCGTCCAGACGTCGGGCGGCGACACCCGCTTCTGACCGACCAGCCTTTTTTTCTCTTTCTTGAACCAGGCCATCTAAATCCCGTCTTTTTCAGCCCTTACCGACGTCCGTCAGACGTCGCGGCGGCAGGGGCACGGAGAACCGAACCCGCCGGAACAACAAGAAAGACTATGCCTTTCCCGAAATCGCTGTGCCAGAGCTTCCAAAGATCGGCCGTTTCCCCGGTTGCCGCAATGGTCGGGCGGCGTCGTCGCGACCGCGGTACTACGGTCCGGCCTTCGACTCCGCTGCCACCCGCTGGATAATAGCGAGCGAGACGAAGGCAACGAGGAGAAAGCTTCCACCATAACTCAAGAACAGCAGCGGCACGCCGGTTATGGGGAACAAACCGACAGTCATCCCAATGTTGCTGACCAGGTGAGTGAACCAGCAGGCGAAGATCCCGAAGACAACCATGGAGGCGAAACGGTCGGTGGTCTGTTCGGCGATCTTGAGCACCCGCGTCAGGATGATCGTGAACGCAAGCAGGACAACTGCAATACCGATGAAGCCAAGTTCTTCTCCAACCACGGCGACGATGAAGTCGGTATGCTGTTCCGGCAGGAAGGCAAGACGCTTTTGCGTACCCGCGGCGAATCCTTTACCCAGCCAGCCGCCTGATCCTATCGCTACCTGCGACTGGATGAGGTGCCAGCCTGCGCCCTGCGGATCCAGCTGCGGCTCGAGAAAGGCCAGGATCCTCAACTTCTGGTAGTTGGCCAGGTTGTCCCAAAAGGGATGGACCACCACGCCCATCGCCACGTTGGCTACCATCACCGCTACTGACTCGGAAAGGAATGCGCGAGTGCGGTAGAGCAAGGCGAGAAGCAACAGGAACCATAGACCCCAAACAGGAGTCGAGAAAGCAAGAGCCAGACTGACGAACGGACTCAGCACCATGAGCAGCCGCGAAGTCGGTAAGCCCGACCAGTACAGTGCCGCCATGAGTATCGCGATGAAGACTGAAGCGGTTCCTAAGTCGGGTTGAGCGATGATGAGCAGCGCCGGTACGACTACGACCGCAAGGTGCGGCCAGAGATCCCAGAGATTGTCGGGTGAGCGCTCGCGGCCGGCCACAATCCGCGCCAGCATGAGTATCGTCGCGAGTTTCGCGAACTCGGATGGTTGGAACCCGACTCCGCCGAAACGAATCCAGCTTCGCGGGCCAGGTCCGATGCCGATAACCAGCACGGCGATAAGGCCGAGGATAGAAAGCGCGTAGGTCGCTGGCGCCAGCCATTCCAGCCAACGAATGCCAACCCGCTGGACGAGCCCGAAGGCGACCAGCGAGATAGTCAACCAGATAAATTGCTTGACCCATATCCCTGTCACCGACGAGGGGATCTCGAGCTTACCGGCGGAGTAGATCATCGCCACGCCAAAGACGGCCAGACCGATGGCCAGGGCAAGTAAGACCCCGTCTCCGACTCGCACGACCTCGCGTTCTTTCATCGGCCGGCTACTGTCTGGGGGCCAGGCTCCGGCTCTCCCCGGCCCAGGTAGGCTTGGATCAACTGTCCGACGATGGGGGCAGCGACAGCCGATCCGTAGCCGCCGCCCTCGACGATCACCGCGGCGACGACCTCCGGACTCTCGGCTGGGGCAAACCCCACAAACCAGGCGTGGTCTTCGCCGTGTGGGTTCTGAGCTGTGCCGGTCTTTCCCGCCACCGTCCAGCGCTCCAAGCGCGCCAGCGTTCCCGTACCGTTGGGAGCGTTGACGACGTCGACCAGCGCCAAGCGCAACACCGCCAACTGCTGCTCATCGAGTGGCAGCCGCCCGGCTGGCTCCGCCAAAACCCCATCTCGTGCAACGCGTGGGGTCGGCAGGATTCCGTCGTTGGCGAGGGCGGCATAGAACTGTGCCATTTTGAGCGGGTTCTGTGAGTTCTCGCCTTGCCCGATCGACAAGTTGAGGACGACCGAATTGGTCCAGCCCCGCTGGCCGTAGCGCCGGTTGTACCACTCGCGGGTCGTAGGAAAAACTCCCGCGATCTCTGACGGGAGATCAATCCCGGTCGCGCGACCGAACCCGAAATCGGGAACAGCCGAGAGTATGTTGTCGAGGCCGATCTTGAGACCCAGCTGGTAGAAGTAGACGTCACAGCTGGCACGAATCGCGCCTCGCAGGTCGACGTTTCCATGCCCTAACGGCGTCCAATCTCTGAAGACGCGGCCATAGTAGAGAAGTGCACCCCGGCAAGGGATCGGCATGTGGGTTCCGAGCCTGGCGTACCCTTCCTTCATCGCAATGCCCGCCAGGACCGGCTTGAAGGTCGAGCCTGGCGGATAGGTCGCCGATACAGCCCGGTTGAACAGCGGGCGCCTGGGGTCGGTATTCAGGGCGCGCCAGGCCAGCGGTTCCATTCCGCCGACAAACTCGTTGGGATCGAAATTCGGCGCGCTGTGCAGCGCCAGGACCGCACCACCCTTGGCCTCCAGCACCACGACGGCGCCGGCCATCGAATCGGGAAATAGCTCAACCGCTCGCTGCTGCAGTCGAACATCGATGTTCAGATGAAGATCTCTACCGGGACGCGACGGAACGGTTTCCTCGCTCTTGAAATCTCCAACCAGCCGGCCCAGCGCGTTTACCTCTATGTAGCGCGTGCCTGGTTCACCTGAGAGAGTCCTTTCATACACCCGTTCAACGCCCGTCTGACCGACGATTCGACCTGGTTTGTAACCTTCGTATTCCGGCTGCCGCAGCTCGCTCTCATTGACCTCCGCGACATAGCCGACAACGTGGGCCAGCGTCGATCCGAGCGGGTAGTGGCGCTTCGGGGTTGCCTCGACGACGATACCGCTCGAGAGTGCTGCGCGACGTTCTTCAATCGCCGATACTTCTGAGAAACTAGCATCCGCTTCGACGATGACGGGACGATCCGGGTGTCGCCTGTAAGTCGCGATCAGCTGGTCAACTTTTTCCTCTGACTGTCCAAGGATAACGGCCAGCCGTTTGAGAACCGCCCGCAAGGAATCCACCGACGGTGGCAGCACAGCGATCGAGTAACCCGGAACATTTTCCGCAACGACGATGCCGTTGCGGTCGTAGATCGTTCCGCGAGCAGCTGGAATAGGTAGAGCCCGTATGCGATTGTTGTCAGATCTTAACGCGAATGTCGTGTACTTGAGTATTTGGATGCGGAAGAACTGAACGGCCAGAACCAGCATGATCGCGAACACCAACCAACGCGCCAATTGCACCCGCGCTGGGTGTTGCAACTTCCGCGGCGGACTGATGCTGCTCATCTTGTCCTCGTCAACGGCAAGACCAGATAGCCAACCGCAGCAGTCGCCAGCGAGTCGAGTGGAACCCGAAGAAGCAAGTAAGATATCGGATTAGCACCGGCTCCCATTAACAGGTAGCCTATCGTCTCGTACAGCCAGGTGCCCACGACGAGATATGTCCCGATGAACAGTGGCTCCTCGCCCAAGAACAGGTCTCGCGTCTGTGAGGCAAGGTAGGTCATGACAACTAAGAGAATGGTGGCCAGGCCGAAATGGCTGACAGCCATCGCGTCCTGCAGCAGGCCAAGCGCGAATCCCACGATGACCGCAGGCGTCGGGCGCAATTGACGAGCCGCAAGCAGGGCTGCACAGAGTAAGAGGTGCGGCTTCGCAAACCACCCTTCAAGCAGCGGGCCCAGGGCGAAGTGCAGCAAAGCCAGCAGCACTATTGTAATGACCAGCCTCACGCCTCACCTCTTCGGCAAAACCGTCCTCACCTGCTGAAGTCCGCAACCGTGTCGCTCCAAAGATCGCCAACCTCCCCCCGTCCCACCATCACCATCACTTCTCGCGCCTCGTCAGGATAAGCGGTGGGCTGAACGGCGTAGCTCCGCGCCCAACCGGCTTCCTCGCCCAATTGCTCACTCACGCGACCGATCGGGATCCCCCGCGGAAATACGCCACCCTGACCTGAGGTCAGCAGTTCGGTACCCGCCGCCAGCTGCACCTGGTACGGCACTCCCTCCAACAGCATCCGCGCCGCCGGTCTGCCCAGAGAGCGAACGATTCCGAACACGCGGCCATCGGCCGTCATCGCACTTACGCGAAAATCGGGGTGAGTCCAGAAGTCGCCGACCGATTGGCGCGACGCGACAACCCGCACAACACCGATCAGTCCGCGTGGCGCCACGACTACTGCGTCGCGGGCCACACCCTGGTTGGCACCCAAATCGAGAACGAACGAGCGTTTCACGCCTTCACCCGCCCGTCCGACCGGGTACAGATTGGCCGGCTTGAAGGTCAGAGTGCCGCGCGCCGCCAGCTCGATAAGATCACGAAGTCGTTGGTTCTCCTCGACTACACCGGTGAGCGACAGCAGCCGAGCCGCAAGTGAATCGCGTTGCGCTCTAAGCGCCTGAATGCTCGTACGGCTGGATCGTAACTCCGCCAGGCCGCTGTGCAATCCCAGAACCGGCTGCAGAATGGTGGAACGGAGGGACGAGGAGATCGCCAGTTGTCGGGCTCGAGGCAACGAAGCGAGAACAACCGCGACAACGAGGAAGCAAAGCGGTATCAGGGGGTCGCGGCGGGCGAGCCGTTTCAACCCGGACTCCGGGTGAGCACTCAAGCGACTCAGCTGGAAAGCACCCCTCGATATCGGGGTAAGTCATCGAGGATACGTCCGGCACCGCGCACGACGCAGGTCAGCGGCTCTTCATCGACATGTATAGGAAGATTGGTTTCCTCTTGCAGCAAGTGATCCAGACCTCGAATCAGGGAGCCGCCACCAGTCATGACGATTCCGCGGTCCACGATGTCGCTTGCTAGTTCGGGAGGTGTAATTTCGAGCGCGCGCCGGACAGCCTCTACGATCTGTTGAATCGGTTCTTGGATATGCTCGCGCACCTCTTCCGAGTGGATCCGCACGGTCTTCGGGATCCCAGAAACCAGATCTCGTCCCTTAACGTCCATCTCACGCTCATCACCCACCGCGCTGGCTGAGCCAATCTGGATCTTGATCATCTCGGCGGTCGGCTCGCCGATCAGCAGGTTGTAGTTCTTTCGCAGGAACGTCACAATCGCTGCGTCGATCTCATCGCCTCCGACGCGAATCGACGTGTTGGAGACAATCCCGCTCAGAGCGATTACCGCGATCTCTGTTGTCCCACCCCCGATATCGATCACCATGTTTCCGGTCGGCGTCTCCACCGGAAGACCGACTCCGATCGCCGCCGCCATCGGCTCTGCTACCATGAAGACCTGCTTTGCCCCGGCCGCCTGCGCTCCGGCCCGCACCGCCCGTCGCTCGAGCTCAGTGATCCCGGATGGCACCCCGATGACTACACGCGGCTTCAACCGGAAGACCCGCTTTGCCGTAACGGTTTTCAGAAAATGCCGGAGCATCAACTCGCTGACGTCGACATCTGCGATCACTCCGTCCTTCAAGGGGCGGACCGCCTCGATTCCGCCGGGTGTCCTTCCGAGCATCCCCTTGGCCTGCAAGCCGACGCCCAAGACCTTGCCATTCGATTTCTCGACTGCGACGACCGACGGCTCGTTCAGAACGATGCCCTCGCCCTTGACGTAGATCAGGGTGTTGGCCGTGCCGAGGTCGACGGCGATATCGTTGACTGGCAGGAGCCTACCTGAGTTCAGCCAGCCGAAGCGCATAGAAACCAGCTTCTTCTCCCTTTGAATAGGGGGGTAAGGGTTCACCGCCCCGGGCTCCTTTAGATTCCGGCGCCGGGCCCACAGGGCGTCCCGGCGCTGAATTCTAGACAGACTCCGCCCGCGCGCGCAATCGGCCCCCCACACGCCGCCGTCAACACCGACCTGCGACTCAGCGGCCTAAGCCTTACCCAGCACTTCCTCGACTGGTGTGTAGTCAAACCCAAAGGCCTCGGCCACCCCCACACAAGTCACTTTCTTACCGACCATGTTCACGCCCAGTGCCAGGTTTCGGTCATTTCGACACGCCTTTTCCCAGCCCAGTTCGGACAACTTCAGGGTATACGGGAATGTGGCGTTGGTGAGCGCCAGTGTAGATGTACGCGGCACCGCCCCGGGCATGTTCGCTACGCAGTAGTGCATCACGCCGTCGACGACGTACGTGGGATCCTCATGTGTTGTAGGACGCGCAGTCTCAATGCAACCGCCCTGATCCACGGCCACGTCTACGATCACCGATCCATCTTTCATCTGCTTCAGGTCCTCGCGCAGAACCAGGTGGGGAGCCTTTGCACCTGGAAGCAGTACGGCGCCGACCAACAAGTCGGCCCGGGCGATGGCCTCGATGATGTTGGCACGATTGGAGTAAACGAGATCAACGTTCGCCGGCATTACATCTTCCAGATAGCGGAGCCTCTCCAAGTTCACATCCAGTATGTGCACCCGTGCGCCAAGGCCCGCCGCCATCTTCGCCGCATGCGTCCCGACCACCCCACCACCCAGAACGACCACCTCGGCTGACGGTACACCCGGAACGCCGCCCAGCAATATGCCCCGACCGCCATAGGTCTTTTCCAGGTATTTCGCGCCCTCCTGGATCGCCATACGGCCAGCGACTTCGCTCATGGGAGTCAAGAGCGGCAACTCTCCGGTTGGCAGCTGCACCGTTTCGTAGGCGATCGCGACGGCGCCGCTTTTCAGCAATGCTCGGGTTAACTCTTCGGATGCCGCAAAATGGAAGTAGGTGAAGAGCACATGATTCGGCTTGATGCGTGGGTATTCCTCTGCGATTGGCTCCTTAACTTTGACAATCAGCTCGGCCTCCGCCCACAGTGCGTTTGCATCCGCAATAATCCTCGCCCCCGCCTCCTTGTAGTCGCCGTCATCGAATCCACTCCCGATGCCAGCCCCTTTTTGCACCAACACCTTGTGACCGTTTCGCACCAGCTGGTCCGCGCCAGCCGGAACCATGGCCACTCGGTTCTCAGCTGTTTTGATTTCTTTCGGTACCCCCACAATCATTGTCCTGGCCTCGCTCGCTTAGGGCGTCTTCGCTTCACGCTATTTCTCAATACAAGTCAGTCGCCGCCGCTGGCCCCGGCGTCGGGACCCAGTCGGATAACAGTCTGACCGTCAGGAGCATAGTACTCCTGGCACAGCTCGGCCACCTCTGCCTCGCTCACCGCGTCGATCCGACCGCAAATCTCATCGAGACTTTGATAGGGTTCCTCGAATAGCGCCACGCCTGCCAGTCGCTGCAGCCGCGCCGATGTCGACTCCAGCGAGAGTATGACCTGGCCCTTGGTTTGGTTCTTCACGTCCTGCAACTCGCCAGCCGAGAGTCCGGAATCGGCCAAGCGTCTTAGTTCCTGACGGACCTCCTCCAACGCCCGCTCCGCCTTGTCGGGCCGCGTGGCCATATAGATGCCGGCCATGCCTGCCAGAGCATAAAACGATTGGTAGGAATAGACGGTATAAGCCAGGCCGTGTTCTTCCCTGACCCGCTGGAATAGGCGACTGCTCATCCCACCGCCCAACGCCGTCGACACCAGGATCGCCGCATAGCGGCGCGGATCGCTGCGCGAAAACGTCGAGGCTCCCACACAAATATGTACTTGGGCGCTGTCTCGCGACACGCGCTCTTCGTGCGGATTCGTTTCGGGTGGATCAGGTAATCGCGGCACTGCCCCGGGCTGACCGTCCCCCGGGATATGCCGCAACACCAGCTCGACGAAGTCAGCATGACGCAGGTTGCCGGCGGCGGCTACCACGCAGCTGTCCGGACGGTAGGCGCTATGCCAAAGATCTTGCACGTCGCTCGTCGTAATCGCCGAGACAGAGGTGGCGGTCCCGAGAACCGGGTTTCCGTAAGGGTGGGAGCCCCAGATACAGCGGGCGTGCAGGTCAAACACCAACTCTTCTGGCGCGTCTTCGACGCCCGAGATCTCCTCGAGAATAACGTTGCGTTCGGTCTCCAGGTCCTCTTCGCGCAGCAGTGGAAAGAAGATCAGATCTGCCAGCACATCAATCGCGATCGGCAGATGCTCATCCAGCACCTTGGCGTGGCAAGCCGTGTGTTCTCGCGAGGTGTAGGCATCCAGCGAGCCACCGATCCCCTCGATTTCCAGAGCGATCTGGTGCGCGCTTCTCCGCGATGTACCCTTGAAGATCATGTGCTCGAGCAGGTGTGACGCACCCATCTTCTCGCTCGGATCGTGGCTGGCTCCCCATGGCACCCAGATTCCCGCAGCCACCGACCGCAGTCCCGGCACATGCTCGGTGAGGACCGTCGGCCCACCCTCGAAAGCAGTCCGATAGACGTTATCGTCCAGCTGTTCCGTCGTACTCTTCCGCGCTTTCATCGCAAGTGCGCTACGCCGCGAACATTCGACTGAACAAAAAAGGCCTGTCCCGCTTCTCCGGGACAGGCCAGGTTCTCTTAGTGAGGCACCGCATCATGTCGACTCGGATGTCTCCAATTCAGCCGCCATGGCAGCACGGCGCGACAAGCGCATGCGACCCCGTTCATCAACGGAGATCAGCTTGACCCTGACCGTGTCACCCCGCTTCACGACGTCCTCCGTCTTCTCGACCCGCCCCTCCTTCAGTTCGGAGATGTGGCAGAGTCCCTCGACACCCGGGAGAATCTCGACGAACGCGCCAAACGAGGTCGTGTTCTTTACGACACCCTCGTAGATCCGACCGATCTCGGGCTCCTGAACGATCGACTCGATGATCTCACGAGCGCGTTCGCCCGCTTCGCCACTGACCGACGATATGGTGATCACGCCGCTGTCCTCTATGTTGACCTCAGCACCGGTCTGCTCTTCTATGCCGCGGATCGTCTTGCCCTTGGGTCCGATAACTTCGCCGATCTTCTCGGGATTGACCTGCACGGTGATGATTCGCGGCGCCATCGGCGAAAGCGTCGACCGCGGCTGCCCGAGCGTGCTGTCCATGATATCGAGGATCTGGGTCCGCGCTTTGAGCGCACGATCCATCGCCTCGCGCATTAGCGGCGTCGATAGACCCTCGACCTTGATGTCCATCTGAACGGACGTGATGCCTTTTCGCGTACCGGCGACTTTGAAGTCCATATCGCCGAGATGATCTTCGATTCCCAAAATATCCGTAAGGATCTCGACTTTCTCGCCTTCCTTGATCAACCCCATCGCGATTCCCGCACAGGCCGCTCGGACCGGGACGCCCGCCTGCATGAGCGCCAGCGAACCACCACAGACTGTCGCCATCGATGACGACCCGTTCGATTCCAGTACGTCGCTGACTATCCTGATCGTGTAGGGGAAATCCTCATACGGCGGCAACAGCGGCTGCAATGCCCGCTCGGCCAGAGCCCCATGGCCGATTTCACGGCGCGAGGGGCCACGGAACGGTCGAACCTCACCCACCGAGAAGGGAGGGAAGTTGTAGTGAAGCATGAAGGACTTGGACGTCTCCTGCATCACGTCAACCGTGTCAATTCGCTGCTCGTCGCGGCTAGTGCCTAACGTGACCACAGCCAACGCCTGGGTGCTGCCGCGCGTAAACAGTGCCGAGCCGTGGGTCCGCGGAAGCAAGCCGACTTCGCAGGTGATCGAACGAATCTCGTCCGGACTCCGGCCGTCGACACGTTCGCCTTTGTCGAGTATCTGTCTGCGGAGCGTTTCGTACTCGATCTGGTCGATAACCCGTCTGACCTGCTCTTCGTAGTTGTCGATCTCCGACTCGAAGGACTCCGATGCATCAGAGACCACATCGGCACGCAGCGCAGCCAGCGCCTCGTTGCGCTCATCTTTGTTTGGAAGATTGAGGGCTTCGTCCACCCGCTGAGCGGCCAGCTCGTTGACACGCACGGCAAGTTGATCGTCCAGGGCCGGAGGCGTCCATTCCATCTTCGGCTTGGCAAGTGGTTGCACGATCTCCTGCTGTATGTCTACCAGCTCGCGAATGCCCTGATGCGCGAATTCCAAACCGTCGATGAACTCACTCTCCGAAATCTCCAGCGCTCCACCCTCGACCATGAGGATCGATTGCTTTGACCCGGCAACGATGATATCGACGTCCGAGAACTCCAGCTGTTGGAACGTCGGGTTCAGCACCCACTCCCCGTCCAGCCTGCCCACACGCACAGCCGCGATCGGATAGGGAAACGGCACGCTCGATATGTTCAGCGCGATCGAGGCTCCCAATAGGCCGAGCACATCGGCATCGTTCTCCTGGTCGGCCGAGAGAATGTAGATGACAACCTGTAGCTCGTTCATGAAGCCCTTCGGGAATAGCGGCCGGATCGAGCGGTCGATCTGTCGCGCCGACAGAATCTCCTTCTCGCTTGGCCGTCCCTCGCGCTTGAAGAAGCCACCAGGGATCTTTCCCGCCGCATATGATTTCTCGCGGTACTCAACCGTCAATGGGAAAAACGGGAGCTTGGTGGGCTTAGTGTCGGCAACGACAGTCGCCAGCACCACGGTTTCACCAAACTGCACCAGCACGGCTCCGTCCGCCTGCCGCGCCATCCGGCCAGACTCGAGTACTAGATTCCGGCCCGCAAACTTTCGCTCAACTAATGTCGCCATAGTTCCGCAACTACCTTAGCCCTTTTGTAGGATAAATTGATCCAAGGTAAGACCCCGGGGGTTTCGGCCGGGGGGTCCTGAAAATCACCCGCGCAGGCCCAGCTCCTCCGTGAGCTGCCTGTAGGCGTCGGGCGCCGTTCGGTTCAGGTAGCGCAGCAGGCGCCGCCGCTTACCTACCCATTTCAGCAAACCCTGACGGCTGTGGTGATCCTTGGGATGTTCACGCAGATGCTCTGTGAGATCCGCGATGCGTTTGGTCAGGAGAGCGATCTGCACGGAGGTCGAACCGCGGTCGCTCCCATGCTTCTGGAATTTAGCTATGAGCGCCTCGCGCTCTTCCTTAATCGTTGCCATTGCCCGCAATCAGCCAGCCCGCTCAAAGAGCATTGTCGTTTCCAGTCATTATATAGACCGGCAAAGTTACTCCAACTCCGGGCCCATGTAAAGGTCAGCGCCACCCTGACGAAAATAGTCCTCCGCGGCCTCTCGATCGCGCCGCATCTGCTCGACAAGCTCAGCCGCGGAGGCGAAGGGGAGCACGTCCCGAAGCCGCGTTAAGAACTCAACCCTCAACTGCTCACCGTAGAGGTCGCCCTCGAAGTCAAGCAGGTGCAACTCAATCGAGGGTGGAGAACCCCGGAATGTCGGCCGCGGTCCCAGGTGCAGAAGCCCCGCACCCTGGTACGTCCGGAACGCCGCGCGCACGGCATAGATGCCCTCCCGTGGCAATAGTTTGTCCCCGTGACCCAGATTCACATTGGCGGTGGCAAATCCCAACGTCCGACCTCGACCTTCACCGTGAACCACGACACCCGTGAGCGAGTAAGGGCGCCCCAAACCCCGCGCCGCACGCTCGACTTCGCCTTCCTCCAACGCCGTTCGGATAAGACTGGATGAAATCGCGTCGTCGTTCATCAACACCGGCCCTGCGACCTCCACGGCAAAGCCCAAATCGGCGCCTATCCTGAGCATCGTCTCGACATCACCCGAGCGATCCCGGCCAAATCCATGATCGTAACCAACCACGAGGTGACGAAGTCCGAAGCGCGCCAAGAGCACGTCCCGAACGAACTCCTCAGGGAGGTACAGTGACAGCGACCGCGTGAAGTTGAGGAAGACCGCGTAGTCGAGTCCTGCGAGCGTCAAAATCTCCTTCTTCTCGTTCGGCGTCGTCAGCAACCGTGGTGCCACCTCGGGGCGGACGATCTTCAGCGGGTGCGGGTCAAAAGTGACCAACACGCTCAACAGCCCCTCCGCACTTGCGACTGCGCAGAGCCGCTGCAGAACGGACCAGTGGCCGCGGTGGACACCGTCGAAGGTGCCAACGGTGATGGCCGCCCCTCTCGCCTGAGGTGGCAACCCCATATCCGCGACACGGTCTGATCCTCTGATCATCTCAGTGATCGACCGCTCGCGTCGGAAACACCTTCTTCGGCCATAGTTGTCCGTCCCTCAGTTCACCAATACCCAGGAATGCGTGCTCTACGTGAACGGCCAGCGGCCCGGCTCCAAAAGGTTCACTGCACGTAACCGGCCGCCCTTGCCGGAGAGCTTCGCCGGCGGTGGCGGTCACTTCAACCTGCGGCAGATGCGCCACCGCAGCCGCCGGATCACGCAGCAGCCCTATCACCTCATCCTGCGAGGTTGATTCGGCCAGGCGGACAGCCTGATCGATGCTGAAATCACCGACGCTGATCCGGCGGAGACTGGTGAGATGACCACCCACGCCAAGCGCCTCACCCAGGTCCCTCGCTATCGACCGGACATACGTGCCGCTGGAACACCCGATTTCGATGTCAATGTCGGGAAGTGCCACTTCTCGAATGGTCAGGCGAGTCACCGTCACGCGTCGGGGCACCAGCTGGGGTCTCTGGCCGCGACGGGCCAAGGCGTAGGCACGTTGGCCGGCAACTTTCTTGGCTGAATAGACCGGCGGCCGCTGCTCGAGCTCGCCGATCTGTCCCGCAGCCGCCTGAGATATTTGATGGGGCGCCAGCTGACGCCAGGCATCGCTCCGCTGTATGACTTCGCCAGTCAGATCATCGGTGTCGGTGGTCTCGCCGAGTCTGACAACCCCTCGGTAAACCTTCGGTAAAGCGGTCAGATATTCGGCCAGCCTCGCAGCCCAGCCCACGCACAAAACCAGCAAACCGCTTGCAAATGGATCGAGCGTGCCAGCATGACCGATGCGACGGGTCTTGATCAGCCGCCGTACCGACACCGTCACATCGTGCGATGAGGGACCCTCGGGTTTGTCTACCAGCAGCAGACCGACCGGCTCACTCGTCATCGTCCCCTTCCGCTGGTTCACCCTCAGCTTCAACTTCGGACAGCAGCTGGTGAATCCGCGCAGCCCGCTCCTGGGTCCGATCGACCTGGAAATGGAGCTCTGGAGTCCGCCGGATCCTTAACTCTCGGCCCAGACGGCCACGGATGAATCCCGCTGCACTCGCCAGTCCTCTGAGAGCCTCCGTTTTCCTGACCTCGTCGCCTGTCACCTGAACAAATACCGTGGCGTGCTTGAGGTCGGAGGTGACGTCCACATCTATCACGGTGACAAGTCCAATACGGCTATCTTTGACCTCACGCTGCAATAGCCTTGAGATCTCCTCCCGCAGCAGCTGACTAACCCTTTGTGTTCGGGCGTATTCTTTTTTCATTGATGGTCAAGGTGCAGCGTGGGGCGCGGCAGGCCGTGGCATGAGCGCTGAGGAAAGCCATCACTGAGACACCGGTCTGTTGCTTAGAATGTGTAGGTCACGCTGTCGATGATCCGCACGCGGGCATCCGAAGCTACGAGTGCGTCAGCGTGACTCAAGACTTCATCGGCACGTCGCCGGTCCGACGATACCGTCGCTGCGCAGAGCTCCGCGCGCTGCCAGGTGTCCTGATACTTCGTCTCCGCTACCGAGACATTGTGTCGGCCGCGCAGCCGATCCTTCAGACTGCGTAGTACCGCCCTTTTCTGCTTCAGAGAGCTGCACCCAGTGATGTGCAGTTCCCAAGCAATGACGCTAACGACCACTGCCGTTCGTGGGCTGGTGTCTTAGTCTGCCCGTGCGCCCACGGCCCCGTCGAGCTTGCGGGCGATCTCTTCGACACGGAAGGACTCGAGGATATCCCCAACTTTGACATCGTTGAAGTTCTCGACCGACATGCCACACTCGTAGCCAGCCTTCACTTCACGAACGTCGTCTTTGAACCGTTTCAAACTTGCCAGGCCGCCTTCGTAAATCACTATGTGGTCCCGAAGTATTCGAATTCTCGAGTTCCGGTCGATAACACCATCACTGACATAGCAACCCGCGACCGTTCCAACTTTTGGCACCCTAAACAGCTGTCGAACTTCGGCTGCACCGAGAATGACTTCCTTCTCCTCGGGAGAGAGCATCCCCTCCAGCGCCGCCCTGACCTCCTCGGCCGCCTCGTAGATCACTCGGTAAGAGCGAATATCGACGCCTTCCCGATCGGCAAGCGCTCTCGCTTTTCGGTCCGGCCTAACGTGGAAGCCGATAATGATCGCCCGAGTGGTTTGAGCCAGCAACACGTCTGTTTCATTGACGGCTCCCACGCCTCGATGAATGACCTGGACCTCAACCTCACCGGTCGAGAGACGCTCCAGTTCATCCGATAGGGCCTGCACAGAACCGTCGGTGTCACCCTTGATGATCAGAGCCAGCTGTGTCTTTTCACCGGATTGCACCGCCTCGAACACGTCCTCGAGCCGAGCGACCTGGCTCTTCCGGCGGATCTCCTTCTCTCGCTCGATCTGCTGCCGTTTGCTGGTGATCTCGCGCGCCCGGTCATAATCGAGCACGATCATGTTGTCGCCCGCTTGCGGAACCCCTTCAAAGCCCAGGATGCGTACCGGCGTGCCCGGGCCTGCCGACTCGAGGTTGTGGCCTCGTTCATCGAGCAGTGCGCGCGCTCGCCCGGCATAGACGCCACAGACAAAGCCGTCGCCGATATTCAGCGTGCCTTCCGTGATCAGCACTGTGGCTACCGGTCCCATTCCCTTGTCCAACTCCGCCTCGATAACCGTGCCACGAGCAGCAAGACCGGGGTCGGCCTCCAGCTCTAGCATCTCGGACTGCAACAGTACTTTGTCGAGCAGATCATCTATCCCTTTGCCCGACTTGGCAGATATCTCGGTGCAGAGGGTTTCGCCACCGAACTCCTCGATCACTACACCCTCTTCGAGCAGCTCCTGCTTCACCCGCGTCGAATTGGCGGCTGGCAGATCGATCTTGTTGACCGCCACGATCATCGGTTTCCCGGCGTTCTTCGCGTGGCTGATCGCCTCTTTTGTTTGCGGCATCACTCCGTCGTCCGCCGCGACAACCAGAATGACGATATCGGTCACGTCCGCGCCTCTCGCACGCATCGCCGTGAACGCCGCGTGGCCCGGAGTATCCAAGAATGTGATTCGGCGCTCTCCGCCCACACCCACCAGGTAGGCGCCGACGTGCTGGGTGATCCCCCCGGCTTCACCGGCGATGACGTTTGCCTTGCGGATGTAGTCGAGCAGCGAGGTCTTTCCATGGTCAACGTGTCCCATGACGGTGACGACCGGTGGCCGGCTTTCAACCCGCTCGGGATCCGCTTCCTGCTCATCGCCGATGACGTCCGCCGCGTACTCGTCTTCGCGGACTGCTTTGAAGCCCAACTCGTCCGTGATCAGTTCGATCTGGTCGAAGTCGAGCCGCTGATTGATCGTTACCATCAAGGGGAGGTTCTTGAACGCGGAGGTGATGATCTCGTTGGCCGTGACCCCGACCAAATCAGCCAGCTCAGCCACCGTCAGGAATTCTGCTACCCGAACCGTGGTGCGATCCTCCTCAGCCAACCGCTGGGCTTCCGCCTCATCCAGTTCGCGCTGCTCTGGGGACACATCGCGCCGGCGACGGCGCGTCGGCCCGCCGCTCTCCATCTTGGCGAGCGTGCGCTTGATGTTCTCCTGAACAGCTTCCTGATCGACGCGAGTGCGCTTCTTCTTCTTGCGGCCACGCCGGCGCCTGCGCCCATCCAGCGTGTAGCCCTCCGCCTGGATGCGGACGACCCCAGCCGCCGCTTTCGGAGCTGCCGGCTTCGCAGCTCGCGGGGCCACCGGTTTCGGCGGCGCCTGCCCTGTGGCTTCAGCGACAATCTCTTCGAGTTCGGGGGTCGCTGGCTCCTCTGTCTCGTCTTCGACGGTCTCGGGCTCGATGTCGATGAAGGGTGATCGCTTCCGCACCGGGACGACCTCTGCCAGCACCTCCTCGACCTCCGCTGCCTCCTCGACCACCTCCTCTGGCTCAGCCACCGTAGGCTCCACCACCTCGGGAACCGCCGCATCGGCAACGGGCGCCGCAGCGACCTCCGCAGCCAGCGGCTCAACCGCCTCGCTGGGTACCTCGGCCTCGGCTTCCACGGCCTCGAGCTCGGTCGCCTCGGCCATCACCTCGACGGGCTCAGCCGCTTTCTCGACCACGCGGCGACGCCGACGCTTGCGCGTTGGACTCTCCCGCTTACTTCCTTTTTCGGGCCGTCGCTTGTCACGTTCCAGCCGCGTGCGCGCACGGGCCACCTGATCCTCATCGAGCGACGACATGTGGCTGCGAATCGGGATTTCCATCTCACGCAGCGTGTGAATCAGAGTTTCGCTCGTGATCCCAAATTCTTTTGCCAGTTCGTAAACCCGCATCTTCGCCAACGCTACTCCTCCTAGCCTTCTACTTCTTTTGCCAGCTCCAAGACACGCTTTCCGAGCGAATCGCTCGTAATCGCCAACACTATCACTCGCTCACGGCCGACCGCTCGGCCCAACTGGTCACCGTCCACCACGACGGCGAAAGGCACCCCTGCCGAGCCCAACAGGCGCTCTAGCTTGCGCCGCAGTTTCTCGGGCGCATCTCCCGCAATCACGACTGCCCGGGCGCGGTTTCCGCGAACCGATTGTTGCACAGCTTCCAGACCAATCCGCAGGCGGCCCGCCCGTAATGCCAATCCCAAGCCGCTGAGCAACTGCTTCGACTCAGGCGTCCTGTTCGTCCTTGTCACCTTCTGACGAGGCCTTTGTGGCCGGCTTCAGCTCGTCGTCAAGCGCGGCCCCGTCCTCCACTTCCGGGTCCTCGACCGCCGCCTTCGACTCACCTTCAAGCTCGGCGCTCGCGCCCTCGGTCTCTTCTTCGCTCTCTTCCTCATCATCGACGAACGGGCCGCCGCTGGCGACCGGCTTGGCGTCGGGCGGCGCTTCCTGCGGCAACTCCGCCGCCTCTTCGACGATCGTCAAATCCTCGATCAACTTGACCAGCGCGTCCGTTTCCTCCGCTCCCAGACCGGCGATCTTGAGGAAGTCGTCACGCTCCAGATCGATGATGTTGAGAAAGGTCTGGTGTCCGGCAGCTTCCAGTGCCGCCAATACGGCCGGTGCAATATCGAGCTCCCCTAACGGGAAGTCGGCAGCACCCTCGTACTCATCGGGCCCGCGGAACAGCGTGCTCTGAGCACCGCGTTCCATCCATTCACGGCTCGAATACAGATCTATCTGCCAGCCGATCAATTGCGATGCCAGCCGCACGTTCTGTCCGTTGCGGCCGATCGCGAGTGATAGCTGATCCTCATCGACGATGGCCGTGACGACTTTCCGTTCCAGGTCGGAGATGACCTTTGCCACCTTCGCCGGAGCGAGCGAACGTTTCGCGTAGATTTCCGGATCGGGGTGCCAGGGTACGATATCGATCCGTTCACCACTCATCTCGGACACAACCGCCTGCACTCGTGAACCCTTGAGGCCCACACACGCACCGACCGGGTCGATCGAGTCATCACTCGACACAACCGCGATCTTTGTCCGGCCACCGGCTTCTCGCGCGATATCGATGATCTTCACCACGCCCTGGTAAATCTCCGGCACCTCTAGCTTGAACAGTGCAGCCACGAACCCCGGATCAGCCCGCGACAAAATCAAACGCGGCCCCTTCGGCGTCTCCTCGAGCTTCTTAAGGACAGCGCGAATCGGCTCGCCCTGACGGAAACGCTCGCGTGGGTTCTGTTCGCGCCAGGGGATGATCGCTTCGGCCTCCCGAAGCATGTTCAGCATCACGACCAACTTGCCGCGCTCGATCGCCTGTACCTCGCCAGACAGCAACTCGCCGACCTTGTCGCTGAACTCCTCTCGAATCCGATTGCGCTCACCTTCGCGTACGCGCTGGATGATCCGCTGCTTCGCCGCAAGAACCGCCGTCCGGCCGAAATCCCCAAACTCCACCGGGATCTCGAGCAAATCGCCGAGCTGGAAGTCCGGGTCGTCCCAGCGCGCCTCATCGACGCTGACCTCGCGCGATGGATCGATAACCTCTTCCACGACTTCCTTGAGCACGACGATACCGATCGTGCCCTTCTCCTCGTCGATCGTAATCTCGGCCTGGACGTTTGGCCCGTAACGCTTGGCCAGAGCCGCTTGCAGACCATCTTTGATCAATTCATGGAGCTCGTCGCGCGACAACGACTTGTGCGCCGTCATCACGCGAAACGCTTCAAGTACCTGTGCTGCGTTGCCCATCCCTATCGGTGCTCCGTTTGATTCGGGTCTGTTAGCGAGCGCCCCGGGGGCACCCGTATTCCCGCTTTGTTCTCGTCTCAGCCGCTTACTTTTTCGCCCGCCGCCCTTCTGGCCGGATCCCGTCCCACTTGAAGACCAGATGCGCCTTGGCGACCGCGCTGATAGGCACCTCGACTTCAGTGCCATCTGCCACTCTCAGCCGCAGAATCTCCTCGTCGTCCGTGCCTCCGACGCCGATGAGTTCGCCCTCAATCCGCTTCGAGCTTCCAACCAGCGGCTCATAAGCGCGGACGGAGATGTCGCGACCCAGGCTACGTTCAAAATCGCGTCGCTTCCGCAACGGCCGTTCTACACCTGGCGACGAGACCTCCAGGATGTAGCTGATCGCGACATCCTCCCGTTCATCCAGCACAGCCTCCAACTCGCGACTAGCCTTCGCACAATCGTCTACCGTAATGCCGCGCCCCGGCTCGGCCTCCGGCTTGTCAATTCTCAGCCGCAGCAGCGGTCGAGACCTGTGCCCCGCCCGTTCAAGGTCCACCAATTCAAAGCCGAGGCGATCCAAGACCTCCTCGGCGATTCTCTCGAGTTCTTCGTCCGCCTGGCCGAATTTTCGTCCCATCGCCTCAGGCCTCCAGCTGGGCAGAGAAGCCAATAAAAAAGTGGGGTAAAACTGCGTCCCCACTGCTCAAGACCTGCCGGTCTGTAACTTCGCGCCTCAGCCCACTGCGGCCGGTAATATAGGCGGAGACAGGCCGAAAATCAACGGGAGGCCCACCCCAGAAAAGCGCACATCCGGCGGCCCCGGTCCCCGCCTCGATAAGAGAAAAACCGCTCGCTATCACAGCGGGTGCAGCCGTCCGAGGTGGTGACTCGCTCCCAACCGACTCCGAGCCGGGCTAGCCTCTGGACGATATGAGCCCGGAGGTCCACATGGCGCGTGCCCTCTGGCAGCCCACCCAGCGCAGCGGGGACCTCGGGGCCGACCTCGTAGCAAGCACCGCAGATCGCCGGGCCGAGATGGACCTGCACAGCAGCGAGATCCGCGCCCAGCTCCAGCATTCTCCGAGCCGTCGACTCGACGACTCCCGCCGCGGCTCCACGCCAGCCAGCGTGCGCCAGACCCAGCACGCGGCGCTGCGGATCCAGCATGAAGGCAGGTACACAGTCGGCCACGGTGATCGCCAGTACGACGTCGCTGGAAGCCGTTACAAGAGCGTCGGCCTCCCCGAGATCGTTCACCCCGGTCGCCAGCGCACCGTCAGACACGGCGACAGCTGCACCGTGGACTTGTTTGCAGCGGGCCAGGCTCGGAACGTCTGCCGCCAGCAAAACTCGACTCCACCCAGTCGAACTCCCGTCTGAGGCGGCTCCGCCACTGTCCTTGTCGGTGGGCAGCCGGGTCGAAGGGAATTCGAGCTCCGGGTCACGTGCGGTGATCCCCTGGACCAGATCGGGATAGCGGATCATCCAGTCCGACTGGCGGATCAATCGCAGACCCGCCTGACGAACCTCGCGTTCCGCCGCCCCGATCACTCGACCCGTTCTATCGATGCTCCTAGCCCCCGCAAGCGTTCGTCGATACGCTCGTACCCGCGCTCGATCTGGCCGATATTGTAGATACGGCTGCTCCCCACGGCGCCCAGCGCAGCGATCAGGATAGCCATCCCCGCACGAATATCCGGGCTTTCGACGACTGACCCGCGTAGTTTGGCCGGCCCGACCACGACCGCGCGGTGTGGATCGCAGATGACGATTCTCGCACCCATCGCGGTCAATTTGTCAGCGAAGAACATCCGCGATTCGAACATCTTCTCGTGTATCAACACCGTGCCGCGGCACTGTGTTGCCAGCACTAGCGCGATGCTGATCAGGTCCGCTGGGAAATGCGGCCACGGGCCGTCGTCAATCTTCGGGATATGCTGGCCGACATCCATGCGGATCTCGAGCGATTGGTCGGCTGCAACGCGGAGTGTCTTCCCTTCCAGCTCGCAGCACACGCCCAGGCGTTCAAACATCAGGCGGATGCTGGACAGGTGGCGCGGCTCCACATCGCCGATCGTCAGCTCGCTCCGGGTCACGGCGGCCAGGCCAATGAACGAGCCGACCTCGATGTGATCTGGGCCGACCTCGGCCTCCGTCCCTCCCAGCCGTTTGACGCCCTCGATCGTCAGTTCACCCGAGCCGATCCCCCCGATGCGGGCACCCATCTGGGTGAGCAACCTGCACAGATCCTGCACGTGGGGCTCGGCCGCGCAATTGCGAAGCACTGTCGTGCCCTGCGCGAGAACCGCGGCCATGATCAGGTTCTCCGTCCCGGTCACGCTGGGCTCATCCAGAAAGATCTCGGCACCCTTGAGTTTCCCGCGGAGAATGAACTCTTCACCCAGTTCGACTTCGGCGCCCAGCAGACGCAGAGCATCGAAATGCGTGTCGAGCCGTCGCCGGCCGATCACGTCGCCGCCGGGCGGCGGCAACCTGATCTGCCCGGTTCGGGCGAGGAGCGGGCCGGCGAGGAGTATTGAGGCGCGGATCCGTGCTGCAAGCGCTGGCTGGATCGCCACCGAACGAACGTTCGCCGGATTCAGCGTCAGAGAACCAGGTCCGGTCCAGTCCACACCCACACCAAGAGCCTCCAGCAGCTGGAGCATGGTGTGCACATCGCGAATGTCCGGGACGTTACGGAGCCTTAGGGGCTCGTCAGTCAGCAGTGCGGCTGCCAGCATAGGCAGAGCCGCGTTCTTGTTACCTGCCGGGCGCACGTGCCCCTTCAGTGGTCGCCCACCCTCGACTATGAAGCTGCTCATTGCCGGCCAAGTTAGGCCGTCGCCGTCATTGCCGTCAATCAGTTGCCCACGGTCGAAGCCGCCCAGCCGGACACGTGCGGCTTGACACCGTCCGGCGCGGTTGGCTATGTGAAGCAGAACCCATTCGATGGCGAGAAGACATGAAACTGCATCATTACCTCCGGCCAGACCTCGTGATCCTCGACCTCGAGGCGGACGGTGTCGAGCAGACGCTTCACGACATGGTGCACGCCCTGGTCGACACGGGATTGGTAAGTGACGAGAAGCAAGTGCTGAACGCTCTGCTGGAGCGCGAAGCTGCTCAGTCGACCGGCATCGGAGGCGGTGTCGCAATTCCCCACGCTGTTTACCCAAACTTGAATTCCACGGTCATCACGCTGGCCTTATCCCGGAAAGGCATCGATTTCCTCTCGATGGACGAGCAGCCCGTTCATACCTTCTTCTTGCTGCTTTCGCCGCCTGCTAACAGCGGGACTCACATAAAGCTGCTTGCCCGCATCGCGCGGCTCATGCGGCAACCCGACGTCCTGGACGAGCTGCTCAGCGCGAAGGATGCCGAAGGTGTCATCGAGAGCATTCGGCGGTTCGACGAGCAACATCCCTAGAAAGGCAAGGAACGCAAAGCGGGTCATGCAACTTCTGGTGGCGGTCCTCAACCAGGCAGAAGCCATAGATGACGTCCTGTCCGGTTTTCTCGAACTGGGAATCACGGGTGCGACGGTCATCAATAGCGAGGGTATGGCCCGAATCCTCACACACGACGTTCCGATCTTCGCCGGCATTCAGACCTTGCTTTCGGGATCACGCTCTCAGAACTACACCGTTTTCAGTGTTATCGAAGACGAAGCGAAGGTTAAAGCCGCCTTCGCACTGATTCAGGACGTTTGCGGCGACATGAAAAGGCCAGGCACCGGCATCGTCTTCACACTTCCGGTCGCAATGGTTGTCGGAGTGGCACCCGAGCTTGGCGGCGAAACGGGGCTGTGAATCCGCTTCTTGTCGTACTCTTACTGGCACTGATTGGACTGCTGGGGGCACAGTTCACATTCGCCCGCCGAACCGTCCCGCTGGGCCCTCAGATATTCCTGGCGATCGGCGGTCCCTTCCTCTTCCTCGGTTTCTTGCTTGGCCCGCACGCCTTGCACGTCCTCTCCCTGTCCACGATCTCCCAACTCACACCGCTGCTGGCGCTCGGGCTCGGCTGGGTCGGTCTGCTGTTCGGACTGCAACTCGATCGAAGCCAGCTCAGACAATTTCCAACTCGCTACCTCGCCCTGGCCTGGTTGCAGGCTACCGTTGCCTTCGCGGTCGTTTTCGGCATCGGGCTATCGCTCGTCGGGGTGAGGCTGGCGCTCGATCTCGATGTGATTGTCCTCGTTGCAGCTGCAACAGCCTGCGTGTCGACGCCAGCAGCGATAGCTCTGATCTCGAACACCTATAAAACGCGCGGCCAGATTACCCGCTTCCTCTTCTTCGCTGCTAGCCTCGACGCCGCCGTGGGGATCATCGCGATCGGGCTGACGCAAGCCGTTTATCATAGCGGCATGCCGGGCCGTGAGATCAGCTTGTCCGCCATTGAATTGATCGCGACCTCCGTGCTGCTTGGCTGTTTCTTCGGGGTGCTCTTCCTATCAATGACGCGTATTCGGCCCCGGACTCAGGAGCATCTGCTATTGCTGATCGGGCTGGTGCTTTTCGCAGCGGGAACCTCCTTTTACCTGTCGCTGTCACCGCTGTTCGTCTGTATGATCGCGGGCATCGTTATTGGGAATCTCTCACCGATTCGGCGCAGGGTTTACTCCGCATTATCGAGTTGGCAGCAGCCCAT
Organism: Gemmatimonadota bacterium; assembly: GCA_041617795.1. Lineage (GTDB taxonomy): Bacteria > Gemmatimonadota > Gemmatimonadetes > Palauibacterales > KS3-K002 > JBFJOD01. The sequence goes on from JBFJOD010000001.1 coordinate 50,289, forward strand.
CTACATCATGACGCTGGTTCTGGCGGGTGCCCTGCTCGAGTTCTCTTCCTGGTGGATCGCGCCACTGGTCGCCGTCTACATTGCCGCAAGGATCCTCGCCAAGTGGATCGGTGGCCTGTTGGCGGCGCGGATCGGCCGGTCGATGCTCCGACTGCCGGGAAGTTTCGGGTTGGCGCTGACGCCACAGGGGGGGTTCTCATTGGCCATAGCCATTTCCTTCGTGCTTATCTACGTTCCAACAGCGCCGGAACTTCAGGCGGCAGTCAACATCTTCTTTGGCACCGTGGTGATCGCCGTGGGAATCAGCGACCTGATCGGCCCTTTCCTCGTCAGGGCCGTGCTCGAGCGGGCCGGCGAGCTTGACCGCCGGGTAACCGAGGTCGCGGTTCGGGGTAACAGGTAAGGAGGGGGTGCGCCGTGGATCCGCTGACCCTGACGGTTCATATCGTTCAAGCCGTTGCGGTGATCGTGCTGGGTATCGGGATGATCTTCCTCGCACTGGCAGTTCGCCGATTCCGGCAGAGCCTCGACCTGATGGATGAGGCGTTGAAGACCGTGGGCCGCGATGCGCGCCCCGTGCTCGACCGGGCTCGCGCGGTCGGTGAGAATCTCAACTTCATCGTGATGTCCGTGCGCCGCGAGGTTGATCGAGTGGGCGACACGATCGCCAGCGCCAATGAGCGCTTGGAAGAGGCCCTGGAGGCCGCAGAAGCGCGGGTCCAGGACTTGACTGTGTTGATCGATGTGGTTCAGGGCGAGGTGGAGGACACGGTGCTATCCGCCACTTCCGCGCTACGTGGGTTGCGCACCGGAGCAAGACTTTTGAGGCGTAGCCGCAGAAACAACGAAGAGGAAATTGAGTCAGAAGACCTGGAAGAGTGAGGAAGCCATGGCCGCGAACGTTGATACTCCCGAGACCGGTCCTGATGAACAGAGGGACCGTGAACCTGCCCACTACATGCTCGCCTTCGCTATCGGCGCGTTGGTCGGCATCGGTTTCGCTGCTATCTGGATTCCAGAGCAGCGACGTCGCCGGTTACCGGCGCTGATCGGCGAGCGCTACCGGCGTGTCCGTGATGCCGGCACATCGGCCCTAGATGAGATTCGCTCGGCCAGCGGCGAGGCAATCGGCGAATTCCGGCAGGAACTCGGTTCCAGCCTGGAAGCCGCACGCGAGGAGATGGCTGAGATGGCGCGCAAGCAGTTGAAGCAGGCGCGCGGAACACTACGACGCGAGTACCGAAAGCTCCGCCGCTAATAGTAAATGCGCTGGGCTACCCTACTATGTGTCGCCGGCTTGGGTGTGCTCCTGACTCCCGATCCCGCCTGGGCCTGGGGACCGGGCATGCATATCCTGGTCGGGACCGAAATCCTGGGTGCGCTGAGCCTGCTGCCACCCGCCATCGCCGGGATCCTCCGCGCTTATCCGCTGGATTTCTTATATGGCTGCATCGCGGCCGACATTACGTTCGCCAAGAAATACGCTCCGGTCGGCCGCCATAGCCACCACTGGCATGTCGGCGAAGAGTTGCTGAGGTCAGCCAAGAAGGACTCGACCCGCGCCTGCGCCATCGGTTACCTGACGCACCTGGGCGGCGACACGATCGCCCATAACTTCTTCTTGCCGCGACAGCTGATCACATCGGCCAACACGCAAGCGATCGGCCACTCGTACTGGGAGCACCGGATGGACTTCCACATCGGACAAGCCTATATCCGTGCTGCCTCGAGTCTCATCTCGGATTTCGACCACCGGCACAATGACGAACTGCTAGACCGTGTGCTCGATCGCACCGTTTTTAGCTTCGCCACGAATCGCCGTATCTTTCGTGGCATGATCCGCATCGCCGACCACAACACGTGGCAGGCCATGTTCGATCGTGTGCTCGACTATTCCCGCTGGGACGTCGAGGACCGCGACGTTGACACCTGGGTCCATTACACGTTCGATTTCGCGACGGACTACCTGATCCGGCGCAGAGACTCCGTCGCCGCCTACCTCGATCCCACCGGCGAAAGAGCCTTAGGCGAAGCCAAGCGATTGAACCGTGTGCACGGCCAGCTGGGAAAATCGCAGCGTCAGGAGGAGCTAGCAAACCTTGCCGAAGAGCAGTTCCATCTTCCGGACACCTTACCGGGATGGTGGGAGAAGCGCTTGCGTGCTCAGGGCATGTGGGTCGACCTGGTTCACCTCAAGGCCCATCTCATCCGGCCGAAACGGCAACGACAGCGTCGCAGGAAGCCAGAGGCGGCCGGCTGATACCCCTTCTAGCTGCCGGTATCCGTCCGCTCCGGTTTCAGCATCATCAGCAAGCGTTCGCGCAGCTGCTTAGCGTCGGCCCTGCCCTTCGATTTCCTCATGACCTGCCCGATGAAGAACGCCAGCAACTTCTCTTCGCCCCCGCGAAACCGCTCGACCTCCGCCGGATTCTCCGACAGCGCTTCTTCCACCCACTGGTCTAGCTGACTGCCCGCTTTGATCTTTTCAAGGCCCCGTTCAGCGACGACCTGGGCAGCCGCCTTGCCGGTTTCCACCATGGATCTCAACACTTCGGCCCCGAGGTTGTGACTCAGCCTGCCCGCTGCGACGAGCTCCATGAGCTCCGCCAGCCGAGCCGGATCAACAAACCCCTCCCCCACCGACACACCCAGTTCATTGGCGACCGAAAGCGCTTCTCGCATCATCCAGTTCGCTGCTGATCGCGGCGCGCCCGAGATCCGTGCAAGTGCCTCGTAGTAGTCGGCTAGCTGCCGGCTCGCGCTCAGAACGCCCGCGTCGTAGGGCGTAAGGTCGTACTCCTTCTCAAATCGTTCCTGCTTCTGCCAGGGCAACTCCGGCAGCTGTCTCTGCAACTGGCCGACCGTCTCCTCAGTAACGACTAGATCGAGCAGGTCCGGTTCGGGGAAGTAGCGATAATCGTGAAGTTCTTCTTTGCCTCGCATCGGACGCGACTCATTACGGGCCGGATCCCACAGCATCGTTTGATGCGCCACCGATCCACCCGCCCTGAGGATGGCGAGATGACGCGACGCCTCATACTCTAGCGCCCGTTCCAGTTGGCTGAACGAGTTCAAGTTCTTGACCTCGGTCTTGGTGGGCAGCGCAGTAACGCCGGGCGGCCGCACCGAGACGTTCGCGTCTACGCGAAGACTACCTTCCTCCATGTTGCAGTCGCTGACTTCCAAGTATTCGAGCGTCTGCTTCAACCTGACCAGCCAAGCGCGTGCCTGCGCGGGTGAGCGCAGGTCGGGCTCTGTGACGATCTCGACCAACGGCACGCCCGCACGATTGAGATCGACCGCGGTCAGACCCGCAAACCGATCGTGCAGTGACTTACCGGAATCCTCTTCCACGTGTATCCGGCGCACGCGAACCCGCCGTGGCGTGCTGGCCGCGTCTGCCGGCACATCCAGCCAACCGCTGGTCGTAAGCGGCCGGTCGAACTGGCTGATCTGGTAACCTTTGGGCAGATCGGGATAGAAGTAGTTCTTGCGCGCGAAAACCGAGCGCGAATGAACCTGACAGTTCAAGGCGAGCGCGGCAAAGACGGCAAGCTCGACGGCGCGTCGATTGACCACCGGCAAAGCGCCGGGCAGACCCAGGCAGACGGGACAGACCAGAGTGTTGGGCGGCGCTCCGAATTCGACGGCGCAGCCGCAGAACATCTTGCTGCGTGTCTTCAGCTGCACATGGATCTCGAGACCGATAATCGTCTCGTGGCCATCCACCGCGTTAGACTCGAGCATCATGCGTCGCTTGGCAGCGAGTCACTGGCCAGCGAGCCTTCCAGCGCCGACGCAGCTCGCAACATTGTCGCTTCATTGAATTGGCCGGCGATGAACTGGCCACCCACGGGTAGCCCGCCGACATCGGCGATCGGCAACGAAATTGCCGGCAGGCGTGCCAGATTCGCGGTGACCGTGAACAGATCTGACAGGTACATCTGGATGGGATCATCAATCCGTTCGCCGAGTTCAAACGCCAACGTAGGCGAAGTCGGAGTGAAGATGACGTCGACGCCAGCCGCGAACGCACGCTCGAAGTCACCGGCGATCAGGCTGCGGACCTGCTGGCCACTCCCGTAGTAGGCTTCGTAATAACCAGCCGAAAGGCTAAAGGTGCCCAGCATGATGCGTCGCTTGACTTCGGCGCCGAAACCCATACCACGGGTCCGGCGGTACACGCCCAGTGTGCTCTCGGCACCTGGGGCACGCAGCCCGTAACGCACGCCGTCGTAGCGAGCCAAGTTGCTCGACGCCTCTGCATTGGCCACCAAATAGTAGGCCGGAATCGCGTACGTCGTATGCGGCAGCGATATCTCACGCACCTCGGCCCCCAAGGTCGCCAAGCGTTCGACCGCGGCCCGACAAGGCACCGCGATACTGCTGTCAAGGTCAGCGGGGAAGTACTCCCGCGGAACCCCGACCACCAAGCCGTCTACACCCGCCTCCAGCCCCGCAAGGAAATCGGGAACCGCCACATCCGCCGCCGTCGAATCGAAGCGATCGTGGCCAGCTATGACCCCAAGCGCCAGAGCCGCGTCACGTACGTCTGCGGCGATGGGCCCGATCTGATCGAGGCTGGATGCGAAGGCTACGAGCCCGTAGCGGCTCACCCGGCCGTAGGTCGGCTTCAAACCTACGACACCACAGAATGCCGCCGGCTGACGTACCGAGCCCCCGGTATCGGAGCCAAGCGCCAGTGGCACCAGCCCGGCGGCCACAGCGGCAGCCGAGCCACCGGAACTCCCACCCGGCACGCGCCGCCTGTCCCGAGGGTTACGCGTCGGAGCGAACCCGCTGTTCTCGGTGGACGAGCCCATCGCGAATTCATCCAGGTTCGTCTTTCCAACAATCAACGCACCCGCCTGCCGCAACTTGCGAACGACCGTCGCTTCGTACGGCGACACGTAATCCCCGAGCACTCTCGAGCCACAGGTCGTGGGCAGATCCGACGTGCAGATGTTGTCTTTGACAGCCACCGGTATGCCGGCCAGCGGGCCGACGTCTTCGCCGGCATCGAGTGCCAGATCGAGTTCGGACGCTCTCTCAACCAGCTCATCTCCCGCAACCGAAAGGAACGCGTTAAGCGGCGAAGCTTCCGCCTCAGATTCCTGGATCCGTCGCTGTGTCGACGTTAGAAGATCTGCGACCCGCAGGCGGCGGTCGCGTAGCGCCTCGCGCAGTTCCAGGACCGAGGTGAAGGGCGGACCCGCCATGCCGCTAAGCACTCCCCATGCTCTTACGCATCGTCACTGAGTGCTTCGGCATCCAGCGCGGCTAGTCGGGGCAGCACGAAAAAACCTTCGCGCCACTTGGGCGCCAGCTGAGCTATCTCAACCGCCAGCGAGTCGGCACCGACTTTGTCGTCACGCAGCGGCGTTGCCAGGCGCTCAGTGTCCGCTCCGCCTTCCTCGATATCCAGCTTGCTCACTGTCTCGAAATAACCGAGAATCGACGCACAGTCCCGGGCCAGGCGCTCCAGTTCGTCAGCTTCCAGGTCCAGCCGTGCCAGTCCAGCGACCGTTTCCACGTCAGACCGACGAATCCCCATACTTGCCTCCTGATCGTACCGCTGCCGCGCCGCTAATCGAGCTCGAGGTTTGCATATCTCACCATGACCTTCTTGAGCCCAACCGACTCGAAATCGATGACCGCCTTGAGGTCGAACCCTTGCCCATCCAATTTCGCGACCGTTCCCGGGCCGAAGCGCGGGTGGCGCACGCGCGTGCCTTCTTCCAGCTGCGCGAGCGCGGGAATCTCCTGAGAATCGGAGTAGTCGTAGATCAGGCTCCCTGCCCCGCCGTTGTCTGCTTCCACTGCCCTGTAGGCTCGTGAATCGCGCGTCTGCCGGCTGGACACACGCTGACGGTAGCGATCCGTCTGGCGTAACTCCATAAGCTCTTCCGGAATCGGCTGCAAGAACGCGGAGGGGCTGGACACGATCCAGTCTCCGCCACGCCGGCGCCGCTTGGCGTTTGTCATATACAACTTCTTTTGAGCGCGCGTGATGCCAACGTAGAACAGGCGGCGCTCCTCCTCCAATTCCTCCAAGCTGTCATAGGAACGAGAGAGCGGAAACAGCCCCTCCTCCAACCCGGAGATGACCACGACGGGAAATTCCAGGCCCTTGGCGTTGTGCAGGGTCATCAGCGTTACCGCATCGGCTTCCGGATCGAGGTTATCGACCTCAGCGATCAGCGAGACCTTCTGCAGAAACAGGTCGAGTTCCGTCAACTCTCCGACCTCAGCGATGTCTTCAGCTTCCGCCGTAGCTTGCGCATCGAACTCTGCCGCCGCCGCTATTAGCTCTTCGACATTCTGGGCGCGGTCGATGCCTTCGTGGCCCTCTTCGCGCAGCCGTTCCAGCAGGCGCAATTCCACAGTCAGCTCGGTCAGCAGCTCATGTGCGCGCACGTGAGGGGCTATCCCACGATAGCGCTCGATGAATTGAGCGAACTCTTCAAGCGCGCTGGCGCCGGCGGGACGCATACCGTGGATCGATAGGGCGCGCCGGGCCGCCTCCAAGGGCGTCAGGCCTGCTTCACGCGCGGATTCAAGCAAGACGGTGAGCGTGCTATCACCGATGCCACGACGTGGGTAGTTGACGATACGCAAGAAGGCGCTGGCGTCTTTCGGATTCGAGATCAGCTTGAGATACGCGATGACATCTCTGATCTCGCGCCGTTCGTAGAACCTAACCCCGCCGATGATCCGGTACGGCAAATCGGCCATCCGAAATGCCTCTTCCAGTGCCCGGCTTTGAGCGTTGGTGCGGTAGAGTACCACAAAATCCTTGTGCACCCGGCCAGCTGAATCGGCCAGTGAAAACGCGATCTCACTCGCGATCCATTCCGCTTCGTCGATCTCGTCGGACGCCTGTACGAGCGTAATCTGCTCACCGGCCTCGTTCTCCGTGAACAGCGTCTTTCCCCTACGGTTCCGGTTCTCGGCAATCACTAGGTTGGCAGCATCGAGGATTAGTTGCGTAGAGCGGTAATTGCGCTGCAGGCGAATGGTCTTCGCGGCCGGGAAGTCTCTTTCGAACTCGAGGATGTTCCGGATATCGGCTCCTCGCCATCCATAGATCGACTGGTCATCGTCGCCGACGACACAAAGGTTCCCGTGCTGCTTGGCCAGCAACTCGAGAAAGCGGTACTGCGCGCGGTTCGTGTCCTGGTATTCGTCGACCAAGATGAACTGGAAACGATTGCGGAACCGCTCTAAGACTTCCTCGAACGACTCGAACAGCTCAACCGGCTTGACCAGCAGATCATCGAAGTCGAACCCGTTGCCTTCCCGCAGCCGCGCCTGGTAGATCGGGTAGATATCGGCGACGATACGCGCAAACGGGTCTACTGCTGCCTCGGCGTAGACAGCTGGCCCGACCAGCTGGTTCTTGGCTGCTGAGATGGCTCCGTGCACCGCTTGAGGCTTCCAGCGCTTCGCGACGTTGCGGTCTGCCATCACTCGCTTGATCACTCGCAGACTGTCATCCGCATCCAGAATCGTGAATTCCGGACCGAAGCCGAGGCGCGCAGCATATCGGCGCAGAATTCGCGCACCGATCGAGTGAAACGTCCCCATCCACATTCCGGCCGGCTCCGTTCCGAGTAGCACCCTGACTCTGTGGCGCATCTCTTCAGCGGCCTTGTTCGTGAAGGTCACAGCCAGGATGAGGTTGGGATCGACGCCTTGCTGTTCGATGAGGTGGGCGATGCGACAAGTGAGGACTCTTGTCTTACCCGAACCCGCGCCGGCGAGAACGAGAAGCGGCCCCTCGAAGTGCGCTACGGCCACTTTCTGTTCCGGGTTCAGTGACTCCAAGTAGGTGCCGGGCTCCGGATTAGCGGCTGCCACGCCTTACGACACGCGCTGCTGGGGAGAAACCGGGAGGGTAACGATGAATTCAGCACCAACGCGACGCTTTCCCAGCGTGATGGATCCGCCGTGGTTCTTTTCGATGATCCTGCGCGCCAGCGATAACCCGACGCCCCATCCGCCCTGTTTGCCAGACACGCCGGGCTCGAATATGTGCTTGCGCAGCTCCGCAGGCACGCCTGGCCCATCATCGACGAACCGCAGGCAGACCCGCCGATCGTTGTCGGTCAGCTCGGCTGTGATCGCGATATTTCCGCCGCGGCCTGCCAGTACGTCGACTGAGTTCTTTACGATATTCTCGAATGCCCATTCAAGCAGCACGGGATTGCCCGCGACCGGTGGGAGATCCTCTGGAGTGTGCACATAGAGCTCGATCGAGCGATCGAACCGTGGTAAGCGAACCGTGAAGTAGTCCTCCAGTCTCCTCAGCGTAGCCCCGATGTCAACCACTCTCATCTTCGGACGTCGACCGATCAGCTCGAACCGCTGGGCGATCTCGTTCAGCCGTTCCACGTCCACCTCAACCTCGCGCGCGATCTTGTCGTCGGCCGCCACTCCGGCGCGCTCGCCGGCTGACATCTTCATGATCTCCACCCAACCAGACAGCGAACTAAGCGGCGTGCCCAGCTGGTGCGCCGATTCGCGGGCCATCGTCGCCCAAACGCGTTCCTGCTCGGCCCGCAGCGTGGACCGGAAGATCCAGACGGCGGTGAGCACAATCACGATTAACGTGGCAGCCTGTATCCAGGGAACCCAGCGCAGCCGCTCGACCACCGCCGGCATCCCGAAATGAATCTCACCGACTCCCTCCTCCATAATCGGATCATTTCGGCTATCCAACATCTTGGCATATTCGAGTACGCGCTGCCGGTCACGTGGATCGTTCAAGTTCGGCACAAAGGGCAGATTGATCGATGCCGACGGCCGACCGTCCGCATCAGTCACAACGACGGGAACTCCCAGCTGCTCGATCTCCAGAGTCATATCGAAAAGTACCGCGTCGCTGGCCGCAGGATGCGTAGCGCTGAGACCCTGGAAAACCTGAGCGTACATACGTGAGAGCGCTGCCGCATCCGCGTTTAGGGCGCTCACGAGCTGTTGTGTATAGTACAGGTACCAGATCAGCACGGCCCCAAACAGGAGAGCGAGGCCGATGGCCCAGAGACGAGCTTTCAAACCGGTTCGACCCGCGTACAGCCCATGTACGAGTGTAGGGCTTCGGGAATTTCTATTCTCCCATCCTCCCGCTGGCAGTTCTCGAGCAGAGCGATGAGCGTCCGCGGCAATGCCAGCCCGGATCCATTCAACGTATGCAGGTATTCGGGCTTGGCGTTCCGCTCGCGTCGGTACCGCAGGCTGGCTCGGCGAGCCTGATAATCGCTGCAGTTCGAGCAGGAAGACACTTCGAGCCAGCGCCCCACCCCGGGCGACCAGACTTCCAAGTCGTAGGTCATTGAGCTCGACTGCGCGATGTCGCCGCCGGCCAAGAGCACAACCCGGTAGGGCAAACCCAGTCGCTGAAGTACCGTCTCAGCCTGTCGGGTCAGCTCCTCCAGCGCCGACTCCGAGTCCTCCGGTCGTTCCAGCCGCACCAACTCGACTTTGTCGAACTGATGGATGCGCAGAACTCCACGCGTATCACGGCCGGCCGCGCCGGCCTCGCGGCGAAAACAGGCCGTGTACGCCACATAGTGGCGCGGTACGTCCTCCGGGCTCAGTACTTCGCCACCATGTAGGTTCGTCAGCGGAACCTCAGCCGTGGGTATCAACCAGAGGTCATCACCTTCGATCCGGTACGCGTCATCGGCCAATTTGGGAAGCTGGCCCGTGCCCATCATGGTTTCGCTTCTGACCAAATAGGGCGGCTGCACCTCCACGTAACCGTGTTCCCTCTGGTGTAAGTCGAGCATGAAGTTGATCAGGGCGCGCTGCAATCGAGCACCGAGGCCGACGTAAATCGGAAATCCCGAGCCGGACAGCTTCGCGCCACGCTCCAAATCGAGTAGGCCGAGCTCGGCGCCCAGCTCCCAATGCGGTTTTCGCCAATCGGCCGGCTCGAGCGGCTCGCCCCACGAGCGGATGTTTTTATTGGCTGACTCATCGCCCGCCGGCACGGCAGCCAACGGGGTGTTGGGGATTTCTAGCAGCAGCTGATGAATCCGATTTTCGCTTGCGCCAAGCTCGGCGTCGTATCGCGAGATTCGCTCCGATACGTCTTTCATTTCCTGAATCAGCGCGTTGGCGTCGGACCCGGCTTTCTTCCGGCGCGCGATCTCTTTCGAAGCCTCATTTCGTCGCGCCTTGAGTTCCTCTACCTGCTGGATCAGCTGTCGCCGCTGCTCATCGAGATTGACGACCTCATCAACCGCAGCAGCGACTGCACCATTACCGCGTTTGGCCAGATCGCGTTTTACCGCTTCCGCTTCGAACCGTACGCGCTTCAGGTCGAGCATGCCGGTTACCTCAACCCTGAGCTAACGATTCTCGGGTGTGACGTTCGTGTCGTCACAATTCGGGTTCCAGAGCACGCGGATCGTCACACGCGCCGGAGTACCCTCGATGTCATCGACCACGAGCTTCCCGAAGATATGGCAAGGCAGTGATAGCGTAGGATCGGTTCTGCTGCGGACGGCGTAGACGCGTCCGACCGTAACGGTCACCGGGTCCTCCATCTCGTATAGACTCCGGTCCCGCGGCACCCGTTCGATCGCGTCGAACCCGCCGTCCATCGCTAGAATGCCGCTGGTGGGATCCAGTGACTCGAAGAAGCCACGCGGAAGCCAGACCGCGTCATCATCGACCAGGGCGAATGCGACGTCCCATTCATCGGTCTGATCCAAGCGAATCGCCCGGGGGATACCAGTACCGCGAGCGGAGACAAACGTCAGACCGCTCTGCCGATCGATCGGCGCGGTCAGCAAATCGAACAGCACGAGCTCGATTGGCTCGCTGGGCCGCAAGAAGCTCGTATTCAGATCGCTGGAGCACGCGGCCAGCATCAGCAGAAAGGCAGCGGCACCGCCGCCCCGTAAGTAGTTTCGTTTCGGCATGGCAGACCGGCGAACCTTATCCGTCTCAGGCTGGACTGTCAAGCTGCAGAACCCTTGAAAACGCTTGACTTTGTGGCTCCCGGCCGGTAGGTTCTCTCGACTTCCCCTACGAACCAGCCCGTGGGAGCCAAATGCCAACACTAAAAGACCTTCTCGCTCGACTTGCCAGTCGCTCCGAAGTCGAAGCAGTTTTCGCCGTGGGCCACGACGGATTGTTGATCGATCGGGCCGGTCCGAACGATCGTGATTCCGAGGCCGTCGCGGCCATGGCACCGAATCTTCTGCAAAGCGCTCGCGAGCTCGGCACCGCCGGCCGCCACGATGGCCTGATTACAGCGGTCGTCGAATACGCCGACGGCGTCGGCATCGTGACCGACGTCTCGCCAGAGATCGTCATCGTCACATTCGTCCGCGCCGGTGTGCCCTTCGGCGCCTTGCTTTACGAGCTACGGCATAACCGCGAGCAAATCGCCAAGCTCGTTTAGCCGTGCCCGGCCTTCCCAGCGCGGCCAGAGCCGGAGGTCCGCCGTGAGCGACGAGCTCGGATTCGACCGCTGGGTCATCCTGCTGGCCGGCGGGATCGGCTCCCGGTTTTGGCCGGCCAGCACGCCCCGCCGCCCCAAACAGTTCCTACCGTTAGCCAGCGAACGGCCGCTGATCGTCGACACCTACGAGCGCGCCTGTGCGTTGACTCGAGCCGCCAACGTGCTGATCGTCGCCGGAGCCCAGCTGCGACCTCATCTGGAGCACTATCTGCCTGACCTGCGGCCCGAACAGCTCCTCCTTGAGCCGCAAGCCAGGGGTACCGCTCCCGCCCTGGCCTGGGCCGCACACGAAATCGTCGCTCGGGCCGAGCAGCCGGACCGGGCCGTGATGGTCTCGCTTCATTCCGATCATGTCATCCGCCCCCTCGATCGCTTCCTAGCCAACCTGGACCTTGCAGTGAACGGCGCCGGGCGGCTCGACCGGCTGTTGACCGTCGGTATCCAGCCGACCCGGCCCGAAACCGGCTACGGCTATATCGATGTCGGGGCCGAATTGAGCGCAGGTGTCCATGCGGTCCAGAGGTTCGTGGAGAAGCCAGACCGCGAAACCGCTGAGCGCTACCTGGCAGCCGGTAACTTCGTATGGAATTCCGGCATGTTCGTCTGGCGCCCACAGCGCTTGCTGGCCGAGTTCGCTGCTCACACACCGGAGCTGGCTGCCCACTTCAAGCTGCTGGCCGCCGGCGATGTCGCAGGCTTCTTCGCCGCGGCGCCGAACCTCACCATCGACCACGGCCTCATGGAGCGCAGCTCGAACATCGCCGTCGTCAACGGCGAATTCCAATGGGACGACGTCGGTGCCTGGGCAGCGCTCATGCGGGTTCGCAAGTTAGATGGCCACGGCAATCTTTTGGTCGCCGATGCCCACGCTGTCGATAGCCGCGACAGCCTGGTCTGGGCAGAAGACGGTCCGGTCGTAATCTTTGGTCTATCCGACATGGTCGTTGTCAGGGCTTCGGGAATCACGTTCGTCGCGCCAAAAGACCGTGCGGTCGACCTGAAGAGCCTGCTCGCGAATCTGCCGTCAGACCTCAGAGACGGGATCGACTGACCAATGGCTGCGCCCGAATTGATCCTCTTCGATGACCGGCGCGCCCAGGCTTGGGAGCCGTTCGCGCTGACCCGGCCAGCCGGCGAGCTCATCTTCGGGGGTATGCGATTGGTCGAGCGGGCCGAGCGCGCCTTCGGCCTACGCTGCACGGCCTACCTCACTGCGGACCACCTCGAAGCTTTCAGTGAAGAAGGCGCCTGCAGCGCCGTGCGCCTCGACGACTTGCCCAGCACGCGTGACCGTTATTTCTGGTGCTCGCGGGCGGCCGTCGAGCTCGGCCAGCAGATTTCGCCACCACGAGTCCTTTCACTTCTGTTGATCGGCGGTCGGCCTGTTGGTCTTTTCGTACCATCCGGACAGCAACCGGACCCCGAGTTCTTCAGCGATTTGCAAGCCATAAAGGGAGTGGAAGCGGAAATCCAATTGCGTGGTCGCCTTCTGGACGAGATCTGGGATGTGCTTCTCGAGACACCTGACCAGCTGGTCCGCGACCTCGCCGACGCAAAGAGCCGATCCGCCACGCTGGCGGACGGCGTCTACCAGTTCGGCGAGCACCCTCTAACCTGCGGTCGTGGAGTCCGGATCGAGCCGGGCGCTGTCTTCGACACGCGGGACGGCCCTATTCGTTTGGAAGATGAGGTGGAGGTCAGGACCGGCACACGGGTTGCCGGTCCGGCTCTAGTTGGCCGTCGCTCGCGCTTGCTGGGGGATTCCTTCGAGAAGATCTCCGCGGGTCCCTACAGTTACTTGCATGGCGAAGTCTCTGAAAGCGTCATCCTCGGGTATGTGAACAAGGCCCACGGAGGCTACCTCGGCCATGCCTACATCGGTCGCTGGGCCAACCTTGGCGCGTTCACCACCAACAGCGACCTCAAGAACAACTATCGCCCGATACGAATCTGGACTCCTTCAGGCGTACGTTCCACCGGCCGGATAAAGGTCGGATGCTTCCTCGGCGATCACGTGAAGACCGGAATTGGGCTTCTTCTCAGCACGGGCACGGTTGTGGGTGCGGGCGCGAACGTGTATGGTGTCGCCATGCCGCCCAGCTACGTGCAACCGTTCAGCTGGGGTGAGGGCAGCGATCTTGGTGAGTATCGCCTGGCCGATTTTCTGGAAACCGCCAAGACGGCTATGGGCAGGCGCGGTGTGGAACTCGATGAGCGCGGGCGGCGCCATCTGGAGCGCTGCTGGCGGAAGGGGCGGGGTGGATGAGCTTTTGGGTTCACGTGTTGGGCAGTGGCAGCCGCGGCAATTCAATCCTGTTGGAAACCTCCGAAACACGAATACTCGTTGATGCAGGCTTCAGTGGTCGTCAGATCGAGCGCCGACTCCGGGCTGTTGGAGCGCCGCCGGATAGCGTCTCGGCTCTCTTCATCACTCACGAGCACCGCGACCACACGCAAGGCATGGGCGTTCTGGCACGGCGCTGGAACATTCCGATCTACATCGCCCGGGCAACCGCAGGCTCGTGCTCGGCCCTCCTCAAAGGCAGCGAGACGATTCGGTTTTACCGCGCCGGTCAGCCCGTCGATCTAGACGACCTGCGGATCGAGCCATTCCTGACCTGCCATGATGCCATCGATCCGGTGGCCGTCACCGTTCGTCATCGCCCCAGTGGACTGAAGGTGGGAATCGCGACCGACCTAGGAACGCCGACGGTTTCGGTTCGGCATTCTCTGCAAGGCTGTGACTTGTTGATCCTCGAGGCAAACCACGACGAGATCATGCTGCGAACCGGCCCCTACCCCTGGTCGGTCAAGAGCCGCATCGCAGGCCGCCACGGCCACCTCTCCAATCGTGCCGCCGCGCAACTCGGGATCGAGCTGCTGCACCCGCGCCTGGCCGGCATCGTTCTGGCTCACCTGAGCCAGGAATGCAATGAGCCGGCGTTGGCCGCCGGGATCGTCGGTGAGGCTTTGAGACGGAAAGGTTACCAGGCGTTGCTCGAGGTCGCCGTCCAGGACGAGCCATTGGCAGGGATCAACGTGACGGCTCTGGCTGCTGAGGTGCGACCGGCCCAGCTGAGTTTGTTCTAATTCAGATAGTGCGCCTCAGTTACCCGTTAGCCTCAGGACGTCACTGGTCAGCGCCCAGACCATAATCGCCAAGATCATCACTAAGCCGACCTGGCTCAGGCGCGCGCGCGCATCGAGGGACAGGGCCCGGCCGCGAATCGCCTCGATTCCCAAGAAAACCAGGTGACCGCCGTCCAGAATCGGGATCGGCAGTAGGTTCAGCACGGCCAGGTGGACGCTCAGTATGGCCATCAGGGTAATCAGCGCCAGGGGACCGGCTCGTGCGGCCTGGCCGGAAAGTTGTCCGATGAGGATCGGCCCACCGACGTCCCGCGCCGAAGCCTGACCGGTGAAAAGCTGTCCGAGGAAATGAACGACCAGCGCCGACATCCCGATGGTCGCCTTTGTGCCGGCGACGAACGATCCGGCAAGACCTAGTTCTCGGGGCGCGTTATCGGGATCGGGGGCGACGCCGATCTGCCCGTAGACCAGGGTGTCACCGCTGAGCGAGTCGACCTCGATGATCCGAGCCACCCGAGTGTCAAACTCCAGATTCCGGCCATCCCTTTCGACAACAACGGTGATGGTCTCGTCCGGCCGTGCCCTGATGTGTTCCGTGAGATCACCCCAGACCTTGATCTCGTTGCCATCTATCGCGCGGATCAGGTCGCCGGCCTGAATGCCGGCGACTTGAGCTGGCGCGCCTTCGACTACCTCGCCAATCAGCGCGGCCCAAGATGTGTAATGGGCGATACCCGCATACGCGAAGATCGCGAAGATGAAGTTCATGATTACGCCAGCCGATATCACGGCCGCACGCGTCGCGATAGACTTTGATTCGAAGCGCCGCTCGGGCGGCACTTCCAGTTCCGACTTGCCGCCCTCCAGCTTTTCCAGTGCCTCTTCCTCGCCCATCCCGGCCATCTTCACGTAGCCACCGAGCGGCAGGGCCGAGATGACGTACTCCGTTTCACCCCACGTGAAGCCCCAGACCTTCGGGCCCAAACCGACCGAAAACCGCGGCACCGCAATCCCCGCCAGCTTGGCCGTGATGAAGTGGCCAAGCTCGTGTACGATGATCAGGACACCCAGGACAACAACGAAAGCGATAATAGAAGTCATCTACACCAACCGTTGAGTTTTCTTGGCCAATGCGTCGGCGCTGGCCCGCGCCGCCTCGCGCGCCCAAGCATCAGCCTTCTTCACGACTTCGAGCCTCGTCACATCTTCGACGACGTGCCCAGCCAACGCCTCCCGAATAACCTCGGGTATCTCGGTGAATGCAATGCGCTCCGCCAAGAACGCCGCTACAGCCTCTTCTCCGGCCGCGTTGAACACCGCCGGCGCCGTGCCGCCGCGCAGTGCCGCATCGCGTCCCAGCTCGAACGCCGGGAAGCGTTCCGGCGGAACCGGCTCGAATGTCAACGCACCGATCTCCGCCAAATCAAGCCGCGGTGTTTCGAACGGCAACCGCTCCGGATAATTGAGTGCGTAGAGCACCGGCACGGCCATCGTCGGATAACCTAACTGCGCCAGCGCCGAACCATCCTGAAACTCGACCAGCGAATGAACGATCGACTGCGGGTGTATCACCACCGCAACCTGGTCGTAGGGCAGCCCAAACAGGTGGTGGGCTTCAATGACTTCCAGCGCTTTGTTCACCAGCGTTGCGGAGTCGACCGTGATCTTAGCACCCATGTCCCATGTCGGATGGCGCAGCGCTTCCTCCGGGGTTACACCGGCAAGCTCCAGTGGATCCCGCTCCCGGAAGGGTCCGCCCGAAGCCGTGAGCACGATTCTGCGCACGCTGGCGCGGTCCGATCCTTCCAGGCACTGGAAGACGGCGCTGTGCTCGCTATCCACAGGAATGAGCTCGCCACCGCCGTCGCCCAGCGCACGCATGATCAGCGGTCCTCCGACAACCAGCGACTCCTTGTTCGCCAGAGCCAAACGCTTTCCCGCCCCGAGAGCGGCCAGCGAGGGCTCGAGGCCCGCCGCGCCCACCAACGCGTTGACGACGATGTCGACGTCGGGATGACTCGCCGCCTCCATCACCGAGTCCCACCCGCTGGCGACTCGGGTCTGCGTCGATCTGGGCAGGCCGGCAAGTTCCCCATCGACGAGGACGGCCAACTCGGGCTGGAAGCGCCCGATCTGAGCAATCAAAGCGTCCGCGCTGCGATGCGCCGTTAAGGCCACAACCCGAAAGCGATCGGGGAACGCACCGATCACTTCCAGGGTCGTGCGGCCGATCGATCCCGTCGAACCGAGCACCGCAACGCCCCGCCTGTTCATCACACCCCCACAATTCGCAGATACGCGTAGGCGATCGGAAAAACGAAGAGTAGCGAATCGAGCCGGTCCAGAGCGCCGCCGTGGCCCGGAAACAGGCTGGAACTGTCCTTCACCCCGCATTCCCGCTTGAAGCGGGACTCGAAAAGATCTCCGATCTGGCCTGCGACCGCAACCAGCACACCGAAGCCTAGTACCTGGACGGTGCCCAGCGACCAGTCAACCAGCGGCCGGGTGAGCCCGACATAGAGCAGCGCGCCGCCGGCCGTGGCAATTAGACCGCCGACGGCCCCCTCGACGGTCTTACCCGGGCTTATCTTCGGTGCAAGTTTGTGCCTGCCGATGGCATGACCTGTGAAGTAGGCGGCGGTATCGCCGAGCCAGGTCA
Organism: Gemmatimonadota bacterium; assembly: GCA_041617795.1. Classification (GTDB taxonomy): domain Bacteria; phylum Gemmatimonadota; class Gemmatimonadetes; order Palauibacterales; family KS3-K002; genus JBFJOD01. The sequence goes on from JBFJOD010000001.1 coordinate 67,514, forward strand.
CGGCCACAGGAAAGAACAAGATGGCCGCACCGCGCAGACCGGCTTCGCTACCTTCTATCCCTCTGAGCCAGACCGCGAAAACCAGCAGTCCGCCGGTCAACAAGGCCCCGAAGGTCACGACCATGACGGAGTGGCCCGGCTTCGCTTCGGGCGGCGCCATCAGCATCAGCGAGGCCGCTCCGACCAACGTGATGATCGCTGCCCAGATGATCAGTTCGGCGGGTGGAAGTGTCCCGGCCAGCAGCAAATAGCCGGCGGCTAGCAGAGCGGCTAATGCGGGGGCGTTGGGTAGAGCCACCTCACGGTGCATGCGGCCGAACTCCCAGGCCGCCAGCCCGGCCAACACGGCCAGGAGACCGATCAGCCAGTAGCCACCCTGGTACATCGCACCCAGGGCCACCGGGATGCCGACCAGTGCGACGCCTACACGCTTGGCGAGCTCGCCACTCTGACAGGCCATCAGATGTTTACCTTACCGAACCTGCGTTCCCGTTTCGAGTATTCCAGGATGGCCTCGAACAGATCCTCACGATTGAAATCGGGCCAGAGGACCGGAGTGCTGTAGAGTTCAGTGTAGGCGAGCTGCCAGAGCATGAAGTTCGAGATCCGGTACTCGCCGGAAGTGCGAATGAGCAGATCGGGGTCCGGCCAGCGTGCGGTGAAAAGCTCTGCCGAAAACGCCGATTCGTCGATATCCGCCAGCTTCATTTCACCATTGGCGACCTTCTCGGCCACCCGGCGCGCGGCGTGGGTCAACTCGGCCCGGCTGCCATAGCTGATAGCAAGGATCAGGTCGAGACGATCGCCCTGCTGAGTCGCATCGATGATCATATTGACGGCCGCACGCTCTGCGGCTGCAAGGCGTGCAACCTCACCGACCACGTGGACTTTCACGCCGTTGTCGACCAGATCCTGAAGCTCGGACTTGGCGTAGCGCTTCAGTAGTGACATTAGAAAGGCGATCTCGCGCGCTGGCCTCTGCCAGTTCTCCTGCGAGAAGGCAAACAGAGTGAGAATATCGAGGCCGGCTTCGATGGAGGCCTCGACAGTCTGCTTGACGGACTTCATGCCCGCTCTGTGCCCTTCTTGGCGCGGCAAGCCGCGCTCGCGGGCCCAGCGACCATTTCCATCCATGATGATGGCGACATGGCGCGGCCGCTGTTTATTGTCTAGTTCCCGGATAAGTTCGAGTCGTTTGGAAGGCATGATTCAGAACGGCGACCGCGCAACGGAGACGATTGACCGGCTGACGGCTCATGGTGAGCAGTCAGACTTCCATGACCTCTTCTTCTTTAGCCTTCATGAGCGCATCGACTTTGCCCGCGTAGTCATCGGTAAGCTTCTGGATCTCATCCAGCAGGCGATGACCTTCGTCTTCCGACAGGTCGCCGCTCTTCATCTTGCCTTTGACCTCATCGTTCGCAGCCCGTCGCGCGGTACGCAGCGAAACACGACCTTCCTCCGCCATCTTGTGCAGTATCTTGACCAGTTCTTTGCGGCGCTCTTCGTTCAACGGCGGGATGGGCACGTGAATCAAGGTCCCATCATTTGATGGGTTGAGGCCGAGATCCGAGCTCTGGATCGTCTTCTCGATAACGCCCATTAAGGTCTTGTCCCAAGGCTGAACCACGAGCAGCCGAGGCTCGGGAGCACTGATCGTCGCAAGCTGCTCCAGCGGCATCTGGGTGTCATAGGCCTCGACGCGCACGTGTTCGAGCAGCGCCGGAGAGGCTTTGCCAGTCCGGACGGTCGCGAATTCCCGGCGCAGCGCTTCCAGGGCGCCTTCCATCCGCTCCTTTGTCTCCTTGGTGATCTTCATGAACCCACCTCCGCGGAAATCAAAGTGCCGACCCGCTCGCCGCGCGCTGCCGTCAGCACGGCGCCCGGGCGCTGGACATTCAAGACAATGACGGGCAACCCGTTATCCTTACAAAGCGAGATCGCCGTCGCATCCATCACGCCGAGCTCCCGCGTCATCACCTCGAGGAACGAGATCTCGGGTATCAGTTCAGCGGTCGGGTCCGCCGCAGGATCCGCCGCGTACACGCCGTCGACCTTTGTCGCCTTGATGATCAGCTCGGCTTCCATCTCGATCGCGCGAAGCACCGCTGCCGTGTCGGTTGAAAAGTACGGATTACCCGTGCCGCCTGCAAAGAGAACGACTCGTCCCTTCTCGATGTGCCGGATTGCGCGGCGACGAATGTAAGGCTCCGCCAGTTCATCCATGCGGATCGCCGTCAACACACGGTTTTCCACACCTTTCTTCTCCAGCATGTCCTGAACCGCCAGGGCATTGATGACCGTGGCCAACATACCCATGTAGTCGGCGGAAACTCGGTCCATTCCACCCTGCGCCGCCGAGGCACCACGGACTATGTTCCCACCGCCGACGACCAGACCCAGGGCGACGCCCGCCTGATGGACCGCCTTTATCTCTTCGGTCAGCCGATCGATCTCCGGGAGGGAAATACCGAAGCCTTCGCTGCCCGCCAGCGACTCGCCGGACAGCTTGAGAAGAACTCGCTGATATTTGAATTTCGCCTTGTCAGCCACCTACGCGCCCACCTGGTAGCGTATGAATCGCCCGACTGCGATCCGCTCGCCGAGCTTCGACTGGGTTTCCGAAATCCTCTGCGCTACCGAGACCTCAGGGTTCTTCACATACTTCTGCTCGAGCAGCGTTCGCTCTTCGTAGAACTTCCGCAGTCTGCCCTCCATGATCTTCTGCGCGATGTGTTCAGGCTTGCCCTCCTCTTTCGCCTGGGCGAGGAAGATCGAGCGCTCACGCTCGATCGTCTCAGCGGGTATCTCCTCCGGCGCGACCGCCAACGGGTCGGTCGCGGCGATGTGCATGGCAAGATCACGTGCCAACTCACGGAACTCATCGGTTCGCGCCACAAAATCCGTCTCGCAGTTCAGTTCGACCAGGACGCCGACATTCCGTGAATGGTGAATGTAGGATTCGATCACGCCTTCCTGGGCCTCGCGCCCGACGCGCTTCTCAGCCGCAGCCGCTCCTTTCTTGCGAAGCCATTCAATTGCGGCGTCAATATCTCCGGAGTTTTCCTCGAGCGCTCGCTTGCAATCCATCATTCCAGCGCCCGTTCGGTCTCTCAGTGCTTTTACGTCTGTCGCCTTTATCTCAGCCATCTCTTATCGCCAAGTTGGTTGCTCATTATCAAAAGGGCCACCGAAGTGGCCCCGCCAGCGCTAATCCTCGCTGGTATCCTTTTCGATCTCGTCTTCGCTTTCGGCGGCGCTCTCATCATCGTAGTCAGCTACGTCCTCGAATTCACCGCCTTCACCGTCAGTCGCAACCCGGTGCGCAGCGATGACCTCGGGCCGTGGACGTCTCTTCTTGCGCGACCGCTTGCCTGCACCGCCACCCTCCGTTACGGCCACCGCCCCATCACTCGAGTAAGTGAAGACTTCTTCCTCTTCTTCCGCAGCGGCCGCACGAAGCTCTTCGGGCATTTCCGCGACGGCCGTCTGGACGGTCCCCGCGATTTCCGCGGTTATCAAGGATACCGAGCGGATCGCGTCATCGTTGCCAGCGATCGGGATTGTCAGGAGATCCGGGTCGGCGTTGGTGTCCGCGATCGCGATAACCGGGATCTTCAGCTTGTTCGCCTCGGCCACAGCGATGGCCTCTTTCTTCGAATCCACGACGAAGAGACACCCCGGCAACCGCGACATGTCCTTGATACCAGATAGGTACCGATCGAGTTTCTCGCGCTCACGATCAAGCAGCAATTGCTCCTTCTTGGTGTAAAACTCGAAGGCGCCTTCCTCCGCTCCTCGTTCCAGTTCCTTGAGCCGGCGGATGTTCTTCTTGATCGTTTGGAAGTTCGTCAACATGCCGCCCAACCAGCGCTCGGTGACATAGTAGCCACCGCACCGTTCGGCTTCAGCCCGAACGATCTCGTTGAGTTGCGGCTTCGTACAGACAAAAAGGACGCTGTTGTTGCGGTGCACGACTTCGCGAACCAGATCCTTTGCGCGCTGGAGCTGGCTCAGTGTCTTCTTGAGGTCGATGATGTAGATGCCGCCGCGCTCGGCGAAGATGTAGCGCCGCATCTTCGGGTTCCAGCGACGCGTCTGATGGCCGAAATGAACACCGGCCTTGAGAAGTTCTTCCAGTCCTACCGCCATTAAATCCTCATTCCTCGAATTCCAACCGATCTAGCGCTTGCTGAACTGGAAGCGCTTACGGGCCTTTGGCTGCCCGTATTTCTTTCGCTCGACGCGCCGTGGATCCCGCGTCAGCAGGCCCTCGCGGCGCAGTAAGACCCGGCGATCTTCATCCTCGACCAGCAGCGCACGCGCGATTCCCAGCTGGATGGCCCCGGCCTGACCGGTCAGCCCCCCGCCTCGCACGTTCACCGCCACGTCGTAATCCCCGAACGTCTCCGTCGCCCGGAAAGGCTTCTCGATGATCACCTGATAGGCGCCCCGCGGGAAATACTCCGTCAAAGCGCGGCCGTTGATTTGCCATTCCCCTTTGCCGCGCTTGATGTACACGCGGGCCACCGAGGTCTTGCGGCGGCCCACCGCGTGGATACGTCCGTCGTCTAACTTCTTACCGATCATTCGCTTGGCTCGGGCAACTGGTGGGTAAAGTTTTTAACCGTCAACCTTGAGCGGCTCCGTCTTCAGCCCCTCGTGTGGGTGCTCGGGGCCGGGATAGACGCGCAGCTTCTTGAGCATCAGCCGCCCCAAGTTCGTCTTCGGGAGCATGCCCTTGACCGCCCGCCGGATGATGAACTCCGGCCGGCGTTCCAGCATCCGCTTGAACGGTATCAAGCGGGCTCCGCCCATGTAACCGCTGTGGCGGAAATACTGCTTCTGGTCGGCTTTCTTGCCCGTCAGCCGGACCTTGGCGGCGTTGACGACGATGACACCGTCTCCACAGTCCACGTGTGGCGTGTACTCGGGCTTGTGCTTCCCCCGGAGCACCCGCGCCACCTGGGCGGCCAGCCGGCCCAACACGACGCCGTCGGCGTCGACGTAGTACCAGCGTCGCTCGACTTCCTCGGGCTTGGCCGAGAAGGTCTTCATCGAATTCGTCAGCAGTTCCGCCATCTCACAGTCTCAGTCGGCACCCGTCTACCCTGAAAATACAGGGCTGAAACCGGTGAAAAGTGCTTTTTGGGACAGCGGAGAAGGATATTCGGGGCTCGCGGGTATGTCAAGGAAAGACTATACGTTGACTTGGCTGGCCCTAGCCAAGGAAGCTCTCCAACGAGCGGGCCCGCGAGACGTGTCTGAGTCGCGCTAACGCCCGCTCCTTGATCTGCCTGACCCGCTCCCGCGTCACACCCAGCAGCTGGCCGATCTCCTCGAGCGTCATGGCATCCTCACCGTCCAAACCGTAATAGAGACGGAGTATCTTGGCCTCGCGCGGCTTGAGCGTTGAGAGGGCGGCCTCAACGTTGATCTTCAGCGCCTTTTCGAACGCTTCTTGCTCCGGGCCGGGTCGAACGTCATCTGGCAGGTAATCGAGGAGCTTGTTGTCCTCGCCGGGAACGAGCGGAGCATCGAGGGAGAGGTGCGCCATGGCGATGGACATCGTCCGGTACAACTCGTCGGCGTCGACCTCCAGGCCTTCCGCCAACTCGCCGACGGTCGGCTCGCGTCCGAGCTCTTGCACGAGCGCGCTCGAGCGCTTGCCAATGCGGTGGAGCTCGCCCGCCCGGTTGAGTGGGACGCGGACGATTCGCGACTGCTCCGCCAGCGCCTGCAAAATCGCCTGCCGAATCCACCAGACGGCGTAGCTGATGAACTTGACACCACGGGTCTCATCGAACTTCTCGGCCGCCCGGATTAGCCCGAGGTTGCCTTCGTTGATCAGATCCGCCAGGGCAACGCCTTGGTTCTGATATTTCTTGGCGATTGAGACCACGAACCGCAGGTTAGAGTTCACAAGCTTTTCCAGCGCGCTGCGATCGCCGCGTCGGATCTTCTTGGCTAAACTGCCTTCCTCGTCCCTGTTGATGAGCGGATAGGCGCTGATCTCGCGAAGGTACTGGTCCAACGATCCGGGCGGTGTGGCGGCACGGTGGGCGGGACCGAAGCCACGGAAGATCGGCGAGCGATCCGCGGATTCTCCGCGGTCTGAGTTGTTCGACTTACCGGCTCGACTCAAGCGAGAACCCCGACGTGGGCTTGGGACTCGGTTGTCATGCTCGATGTTAGCTCAGGAGAATCTATCGAACTAGGTTGCCCACCCGCCCCCAACGTACTTCGGTCAACCAGGGTAAGGGCCGAAGCTTGCTACGATCGAACGAATAGTAGATAAACAGAGGCCTGCCCTTGATCAGGGTACGATCCACCAGACCCCAGTATCTCGAGTCCTGCGAATTGTCTCGATTGTCGCCCATGACGAAGTACTTCCCCTCGGGCACAACTAGCGGACCCCAATCATCGCGCGTCGGGCGATAATCCTGAGGATCCACCTCTGAAGCAACATAGTCCCGCTGCCACTCGAACTGCGGATCGTAATAGTTGCCATCCGGCTGTGTATGCTGGACGTAACCCTCGCTCCTCACTTCTCCGTTCACATACAGCTGGCCCTGCCGCATGGCGACCCGGTCGCCCGGCACACCGACTACCCGCTTCACGTAGTTCTTCGAAATATCCAGCGGGTACTGAAATACCACGACATCCCCGCGTTCGGGACTATCGAAGGCCGGTAAGCGTACGTCGGTAAATGGCACCTGAGCACCATAAACAGCTTTGTTGACCAGGAGGAAATCACCGACCAGGAGAGTTCGCTCCATCGACCCGGTCGGTATCTTGAACGCCTCGACCGCGAAGGTGCGGATAACCAGGAACAGGAGAATCGCCACCGAAAGCGACTTGACCCACTCCCACAGCCAGCGGCCGGTACCCGGCGGCTCTGAGCGGCTCCGATCCCCGTCAGCACCCTTCCTTCGTGCCTGCTCGCGCTTCTTCGCCATCACGATTCCTTCATCTTCTCCAAAAACGCGGAGCCGCGTAACTGCGGCTCACGTTACTGTTACAAACTTACCATGACCGAAGATCCCGGCTCAACCCTACTACCGGTAAACCCCAACTCTTAGAAATGAGTCCATCACCTGCTACTGCTCCACCGCATCAACCTAACGGTCGCGTCAGTGCGCCCGCTAGTTCGCAACTTAGCACAACTCCTACCAAGCGCCAAATCCAGTGGCCAGGCGAGCCCAATCATCTCCGCAAGACGACATGGTCCCCGCGAATCCCCACGTCGGTTACGAAATCCGGGAGCACAAAGGCCAGCGCATTGGCTGGCAGCGTATCCGACTTGCCCTTCAGCTGCTCGATCAAACCATCTCGCACCGGGTCCGGCAGCGTCAGCAATCCGACTTGCACGTTGTCCACATAATAGACCCCCCGCCCCGGACTCAGTCCATCGACCCGGCCGCGCACCGTCACTCGCGCCGTGTCACCCAGCAGCGCGGCCGCTGCACCCAACCGCTCTAGCCCGGGCAGCTCTCTCATCGCCACCTGTCCGGCCAGAACCAAGCGTTCCTCCTCAATCCCTGCGGCGACATCGGAAACGAAAGCCGGGAAATAGCCCTTGAGCCCGTGCCGAACCCAGCCATCCAGCTCCTCGGCGCTCAGCGTCGCCTCTTCGATCTCGCCCTGACCCAGCGCGATGATCTTCTCTTCAGCCCGCCTAGCCAACGCCGGCGCCGCCGGCTCGGCCAGCTCGAGCGCCGGTTCATCGCGGTTCAGGAAGCCGGAGACATACTCGGCGATCCGATCGCGTCCGAACCAGCCGGCTACAGCTACCGCCAGGATAAGTCCGCCACAACCGACTACTGCCAGGCAGCTACGCATACTCCGCAACCTTTCTCACGTTTCCAGCGACGTCCTGTTCACCACGTCGTAGACCGCGCCCCCCGGCTGCAAGCGGCTGCGCATCAGGTCTACAGCGTCGACGATGAAGGCATCCCGATACATCAGTCCCTGCAGCAAATCATCCAGACCTTTGAATTGACCGGCCGAAGAGCGCTTCCGCGCGCGACCCAAGGTCAGATGGGGGTGAAATGCCCTGGTTTCGCGCGGGAACCGCAGTTCCGCAAGAACGTTCTCAATGCGCTGTTGTAGCCCCTGCAGCACGGCGTTGGCTTCCACACCCACCCAGACAACCTGCGGGCGCCGCAACGATGGGAAGGCACCAAAGCCGGCCAGTGACATCTCAAACGCTTCAGCACCCCCGACCGCCTGATTCACGGCACCGGCGATGTCAGGCACAAGCTCGTCGGAGACATCACCGAGAAACTTCAACGTCAGGTGAATATTCTCGGGCACGACCCAGCGAATCGGGTAAGCGGATTCCAACAGCGGTCGAGCCGCCTCGACCAGCCTGTAACGCGCCTCGTTGCTGGGATTAACGGCGACGAAAAGGCGCGTGCTCAATAGAGTTTGAGGGTCACGTAACGCTCGCCGGACTCACTGCAGTGTGCGACGACCGGTGCGCGTTGTTCCGTCAGCAACCTGGCAAAGGATCCGGAATCAGGACTGACGATCGCGACCTCTCCGTCGGTGCCGGCGCGTTCGATCGTGGCGTGCAGGCCGAGACGCTCCAGCCAACTCCCGGCCGGGGTCATGCGCCCACCGGCTGCGCTCAGAGCCTCGGTACCTCCCGATTCGCTGGCCTCGTTCAGCGCCCCGCGCCGGTAGCCTTGCAGGTCGACGCAGGCTCGAGCAAAGCCGCTCGTCTTGAGCGCAGCGACCGTTTGCGCCCGCAGGCGCGGGTCGGCCAAACGCGACAGGTCCTCGACCCCAACCTCCAACCGCGCCAGACCGTCGTGATAGCGAACCCGGAGCTCGCTCCAGTCATAGAGGTCGCGCAAGCGGCTCTCGGCCGCCTCGATTCGCTGCAGCCGCTGCGGTGTGACTGCCGACCCGTAGGCGACCCGGCTGGCCAGGCACGGCGACGCCGGCACGTCCCAAGTTGGCAACCCCGCTCGACGCGACAGCAAGCGGATCTCCGCCTTGCCGAGCCCAACCTCCTGAAGCGGTGAGCGAACACCCAGCTCGCGGGCCGCGGCCTGGCCGGGACGGTGATCGTCCAGGTCGTCGGCATTGGAACCATCGAGCACCACGGCGTACCCTCGCTCACGCGCCAGCCTCACCAGCCGACCGAACAGCTCGGCTTTGCAGAAGTAGCAGCGATTTGTGGGGTTGGCGACGTAATTGGGGTCGTCGAACTCTCGAGTCTCGATCTCCAGGTGCGGGATTTCGATTTCGGCCGCCACGCGACGGGCCATGTCGAGCTGGACGGCCGGGTAGCTGGGCGAAAGTCCGGTGACGGCCAGAACACGCCCGCCCCCAAGCGCATCGACCGCCGCCTTTGCCAAGTAAGCCGAGTCGACGCCGCCGCTATAGCCGATGATCACAGACGCACACTCACGCAGCCGCGCGTGAAGCGTCCGCTCTTTCTGCTCGAGGATACCTAGATCCGGTTTCATTCGTTGAGCTCGCCACTGACCATCGGCAAATAGTCGGAGAGGTTGAATGAGGTGTCAAGGAGAGACGTCCAGCGCCGAGTCGGCCGAGCGATCGAGTCCGCGGTACTGAATGGCCTCGGCGACATGAGCAGTGCGAACGGCCCGGCTTCCATCGAGATCGGCAATCGTCCGCGCGATCTTGAGCACCCGGTGAAACGAGCGCGCCGAGAGACTGAACCGGGCCATCGCTGAGCGCAGTAGCGACAGCGCGGTATCCTCCGTCCGACAGAACGCCCGAACCTCACGCGCTCCCATCTGGCCGTTCGCATACAGACCCGGCGAAGCGGCGAACCGCTCGCGCTGTAATGCACGGGCGCCCTCGACACGATTCGCGATCATCGCGGACGTATCACCTGCCCCGTTGCCGGTCAGCTCCGGATACGAGACCTGCGGCACTTCGATGTGCAGGTCGATGCGATCGAGCAGCGGGCCCGAGACCTTGGCGCGATAGCGGCGGATCATCCGCGGTGTGCAACTGCAGGTTCGACGCGAACCGCCTAGGAAACCGCAGGGACAGGGATTCATCGCTGCCGCCAGAACGAAGCGAGCCGGATACGTCAGCGAGCGTGTCGCGCGGCTGATCGTGACCGTCCCGTCCTCGAGTGGTTGCCGGAGCACCTCGAGCACGTTCCTGCGGAACTCCGTCAGCTCATCGAGAAACAGCACACCGTTGTGGGCCAGCGATGCCTCGCCGGGGCGAGGAACGCTGCCACCCCCGACAAGTCCGGCGTCGCTGATCGTGTGATGCGGCGCCCGAAACGGCCGCTCCGTGATCAGACCCCTCTCCGATCTGAGCTGCCCCGCCACGGAGTGCACGCGGGTGACTTCGATTGCCTCCGCCGGGCTTAGCCGTGGCAGGATGGTCGGCAGGCGGCGCGCCAGCATCGTCTTGCCGCCTCCCGGCGGACCGATGAACAGGATGTTGTGGCCACCCGCCGCGGCCACTTCCAGCGCCCGCTTCGCGTGGTCCTGTCCGCGCACGTCAGCCAGATCCAGCGACGACGCGGGCCGCGGCACCAGCAACGAATCCAGGTCGACGTGTGGCCGTCGTAGAGCGACGGCACCACGCACGAAGGCCGTGACCTCGGCCAGCTGGCTGGCTCCCAGCACCTCGATGCTACTCACAACCGCCGCCTCGGAGACGTTGAGAGTCGGGACGATAAAGCCGCTCAATCCGGCCCGGGCGACCGCCTCGGCCATCGACAGCGCACCGCGGATCGGCCGCAACTGTCCATCCAATCCCAGTTCGCCCGCCAGGGCATAACGATCGAGGCGATCCCCGGACAGCTGACCGGTTGCCGCCAGCAGACCGCAGGCGATTGGCAGGTCGAAGTGGCTACCCTCCTTCTTGATGTCGGCTGGGGCGAGATTGATGGTGATCTTTCGCGGTGGCACTTCGAAGCCGGAGTTGTTCACGGCGGATAAGACCCGCTCCTTACCTTCCTTAACGGCGCTCTGTGCCAGCCCTACCGTCGCCATCGCGGGCAGTCCCGCGGCCGCGTCGACCTCGACGACGACCGGGTAAGCATCGATCCCGAATATCGCAACGCTGTTGACGCGAGCCAGCATAGCCCCTCCCAACCTGACGCCGAGGGACAGGTTCGCCGCCTGCCGTCAACGAAACGTCAAACTGGATAGGGGCGCGACGGCAGATTACAACGGCTGAGGCTTGACGGCTGCCGTCGGCTGGCGCAACGTGGCGAGGCCCACGAAACCTGACAATTAACCTTGGAGTCTGGTGAAGACGCCCCGTAAGGTCAGCAAACCGCGACCCCTGCTGCTGGCGGACCTGACGTGGCAGGAAGTCTCCGAACACTTGGAGCACGACCGCCGCCTGATCTTACCGATCGGCACCTGCGAGCAGCATGGTCGCCATCTTCCACTTGGCACGGATTCACTTGTGGCGGAACGCCTGGCCCACGACCTGTCCGCCGAATTCGAGGTGCTGGTTGCCCCGACCTTCCACTACGGCGTGAACGTCGACACGGAGGACGACTACGCTGGGACGGCCTCACTGAGACGAAAGACCCTGCACCGCGCGCTCAACGATCTGCTCGCCTCGTGGGAGGGCCACGGGTTCGAGGAGTTCATACTCCTGACCGCGAATTTTCATGATCCACACATCGACGCGGTGACTACTGTCGTCACCGAACATGCGCGGGCGCGTGTCGTGGACATCCAAAGCGTGAACATAGCGGAGTTCCTCGAAGCGCAGACCGGACCCGAGCATGCCGGCGAAGCGGAAACCTCGCTGATGCTGTTCATTCGGCCGGACCTCGTGCGGACGAGTGAGGTCCGCGACTACTCGCTCGACCCGAAAGACATGCGGCGTTACCTTCGAGGCCGGATGCCTCGGCCACCGCAAGGCTGGGAGGGCGTAATCGGACATCCAACCGCAGCTTCGGCGAAGAAAGGTGAAAAGATCTACAATCATGTACTCGATAGGATCCGGGCAAAGATCTTCCAGGCGGCAACACGCTAGCACGGTCGCGCCTCGTCTCGGGCTGCTGCTCCTTCTGCCCGTAACGTTAGCGGGCGGCGGGTCTGCGCCGCCGACCGGCGATCAGCAGGCGCTGGATAGCGGTAGCTTCACCCTTTTCGTACATGGCGCGCGGATCGGCGAGGAGCGCTTCGTCATTCGGGAGGATCGCGCCGGCGCGGCCGGTCCGATCTACCTGGCGCGGGGCGAACTGAATTTGAAGGTCGACGGAAGTACCATGCGCATCAACGTGGCGCTCGAAGCGCTCGGCTCCGGCTGTCGGCCTCGGCGCTACGAGGCGGAGATCGATGCAGCGGAGCCCACGACGATAGTGGCCAACTTGATGCGCGATCGGCTGAGAATGGACGTGAAGTCAGCCAAGGGACAGGAGATGAAGGAGTTCTTAGTTCGGGAGAAAACGGTCATCCTCGACAGGTACATCGCGCACCACTATTTCTTTGCCGCCAAGCTACTAGGTTGCGAATCCGGGTCTGCAGCCGGGATCATTGTGCCCCGCGAAAGAAACTACTACTCCGCTCGCATCGTAGATCAAGGTGAAGAGACCGTCCGGGTCGCCGGCCAAGAGTCACGCCTGCGCCATGTCACGATTACACCACAGGGCGGAAGCGCACGACATGTCTGGCTGGATGGAGACAAAGTGATGAAAGTGCACAACCCCGAAACGGGGTTTCTGGCAGAGCGGTCGTAGTTCTGCGACCCGCCCACGAACCAAGCAAGGGGGGACTTAATGGATAGCTCAGCGAGACAGCACGATGATGCAGGTGGCGCAGCGGAAGCGCCCAACCTCATACAGCGCGTGATCATGGTGTTCATGTCGCCCACCCGGCTGGGTGAAGTACTGCGCCGGCAGTCGCCCTGGTTCTGGACCCTGGCGATCGTCGCGCTCTTCAGCCTGGTGATGTTGCTGGTGCCGGCGGAGGTCTGGGAAGCGTCGCTCGAAACGCAGATGCGCGCCCGCGACCAGGGACAGGGACCGGACATGGAGACGGCTCTGAAGTTCGCACGTTACGGCGCCACCGTGTTCGGGTTGGTGGGGACCTTCGTGTTCGCGGCACTGATCGCCGGGGTCTTGTACCTGGCCTTCAACGTCATGCTGGGCGCCGAAAGCACCTACAAGCAGCATCTCAGCGCGACGGCTCATATCTATTGGATTAACACCCTCGGCTTCTTGCTGCTGGTGCCGATCTGGATATCGCGAACCGACATGCAGACGCAGCTCGGGCTTGGCCTGCTGCTCCCGGACGCACCTTCATCCTTCGTGGGCCACTTCATCAACAGCATCACGATTTTCGGTCTGTGGTCCTCTGCCGCGCTGGGTGCCATCGAGTCGGGGCTGAGCGGCGGCCGTATCAGCATTGGCAAGAGCATCGGTGTGGTCCTTGCCCTTTACCTGGTCTCGGCGATCGTCCGCGGCGGACTGGCCGGGCTCGGAGCCGGCTGACCTCCTAACACCGGCGAGTCCAGCGCTGTCACAGCTACCGGAGGCCCACTCCGGTAGCTGTTTGCTTAAGAGGTGGTCCGAGGTCCAGCGATCCACCGCTAGCGAGGCCAGCGTCCCGGCCAATCCGCCGGTGAAGCGGAGGCAGCCATGGCGAAACTCTTGACCTGACAGCCGCGTAGGTCTAAGCAAAAGCGGTTCTAGAGTGGTTGATCGGGAACCGTGCCGGCCTCGCGAGGCGGGCTGGCCGGTAGCGCTGCCACAGAATTGAAAACTGTTATTATTAGCCACCATTTTTCGCACATACTTTCGCAAGCCGAACCTTAAGCTCGGAGTTGGGTCATGAGGTGGAGCAGGATTCCCAGCGTTGTTCTCATATGCTTGATTGGATTCACCGGCGGCCTGGTCGCCCAGGAAAGAGCCCCTTTGACCCTGGAGGAGGCCATCGACCTCGCCAGGCGGAACAATCCGCTCTTCCAGCAGACACTCAACGACCTGGGCCCGGCGGCCTGGGGCGTCAGAGCCGCCAACGCCAACCTGTTCCTGCCAAACGCGGACATTTCGTTCCTCGGTGCCTGGCAGGATGCGGGACAGCAGCGGCTGGGAGCGGCGACGTTCCCCCAGCCTTCCGTTCTGCTTTCGCAGTACCAGTTCGCGCTTTCCTACACGCTGAATGGGAACACGCTGTTCCAGCCTGGACAGCGACGGGCGGAGCGCCGCGCGGTGGAGCGCCGGATCGATGATGCGGGCCTTCAGCTACGAAACCAGGTGACTAGCTTCTACATCGAGGTGCTGCGCTTGCAGGAGCGGGCAGTGCAAGCGGAACGAGAGCTACGCCGTTCGGAAGAGCATCTGCGGCTCGCCGAGGCACGTCAGGAGGTCGGAGCGGGCACGAGGCTGGAGACGATGCAGGCGGACGTTGCACGAGGTCGCGCGGAAGTGGCCCTGGTTCAGGCACGCAACGCGGCTCGGGTCGCCAAGCTCCGCCTGGTCCAGGCGTTGGGCGTCGCGCTGCCTGCCGAACAGATCGATCTAGTCAGCACGTTCGAGATCTTTGAACCTCAGCTGCAGCTGGAGACACTCTTGAACGATGCTCTGGCCCGACACCCGACATTGGTGGCGCTTCAGGCCGACCGATCGGCGGCCAACTCGACCGTGAAGGTGGCGAAATCTTCATATTTCCCGACTCTCTCCCTAAGGGCAAGCTGGAGTGGATTCACGCGTGAGGAGACGGATCCCGACTTCACGATCGCGAACTCCGTTGCCCAGGCCGAGGGCCAAGCTGCTACCACAGTCCTGGCATGCGACCAGTTCGCCGACCTCTACGCGGCAACGGGCACACCGGCCCCGTCGCCGTTCAATAACTGCTCGGCATTCGCCTTCACGCCGGCAGATTCCGTGGCGCTCGATAACAACATCCGGCGGGCCAACGACGTCTTCCCGTTCAACTTCGAGAACGAGCCAGTGCAGTTGAGTGCTTTCTTCTCTCTGCCCTTGTTCAACGGGTTCGGCCGTCAACTCCAGGTCGAGCAGGCTATCAATCTGCGAAACGACCTCGACCACCAGGTACGCGGATTCGAGCTGCAGATTCGCGCCGACGTGACGGAAGCGGTCCACAACCTGGAGACCGCCCACCAGACCGTTATCTTGCAGCAAGAGAACACGGAACGCGCGCGCGAGGAGCTCCGCCTGGCACGGGAGCGTTACCAGCTGGGCGCTGGGACATTCTTGGAACTACTCGACTCCGAGACCTTGGCGGCTCAGGCCGAGGTCGATCAGATTGAAGCGATCTTCGGGTTTCATCAGTCGATCGCCGCGCTCGAGGCTGCGGTCGGCCGGTCGGTTGATTTGACCGAAGTGCGCTAAAAACGGCGATAAACCGGGAGCACTAGTGTGAATAAGAAGAAGATCTTTATCGCGGCGGGCGTCATCATCGTCCTCGCGGTGTTCATGGTGATTGCATTGCGGCAGGGCCAGCGTGGCGGCGAGGACGTGAGGGCTGAGAAAGTGCAGCGCAGAAGCCTGGTGTCGGTCGTAACGGCCAGCGGGCGCATCCGTCCTCACCGCAGCGTAGACATCCAGGCTGACGTGTCAGGTCGCATAGTCGATTTGCGGATACTCGAAGGCCAGATGGTCAACTCCCGCGACACCCTGTTGATCATCGACCCAACGACATTCCAGGCTGCCCTCCAACGCGCGCGGGCAGCCGTGAGCACCGCTCAAGCCAACGCGACACAGGCCCGCGCAAACCGCGATCAGGCGCTGCGCGCCTTAACTCGAACGAAGCGCATCCACGAGCAAAACCCGGAATTGATCTCCGACCAGGAATTCGAGGCCGCAGAGACCAGCTTCGATGTACAGGAAGCACTTTACCAGGCGGCCGAACATCAGGTCGATCAGGCCCGGGCCAACCTGCGCGAATCTCGGGATCTGCTGGCTAAGACCGTTATCTTGGCTCCTATGGCCGGCCGGGTCACACGACTTAATGTCGAGCAGGGTGAAACCGCAATCGTCGGCACAATGAACAACCCGGGAACGGTCCTATTGACCGTTGCCGATCTGTCAGAGATGGAGGCCGTCGTCGAGGTGGACGAGACCGATGTGCCGCAGATCGAAGTCGGCGACAGCGCCAGCATCGAAATCGACGCATTTCAGGATACAGCGTTCACCGGCAGGGTGACGGAGATCGCACACAGTTCTATCCAGGGAGGCGCGCTCGGGTTCAGCGGCACGACCTCTGACCAGTCGGTGGACTTCGAGGTCGTCATCCGGATCGCCGACGCGCCCGAATCGCTGCGAACCGATTTGTCGGCCACGGCCGACATCATCGCCGAAGTCCGCGACAGCGTTCTCAGCATTCCGATCATCGCGTTGACTCTGAGGCAGCCTGAGCAGGAGGAAGAGGCTCCACCCAGTGACACGAGTAGCGAAGAGATCCAGCTGGCCGAAGAGGACGAACCACAAGAACAAGAGGGTGTCTTCATCATCAATGAAGACAACACGGTCACATTCCAGCCGGTGAAGGTCGGCATTGCCGGCCGCGAGCACTTCGAGGTGTTGGAAGGATTGCAGGAAGATCAAGAAATCGTTGCCGGCAGTTATCAGGCGATACGCAATCTCAAGGACGGCGATCTGGTCAAGCCGAACAGAGAGAATAAGAAACCAACGAGTGGGAACAATCAATGATGACGCCAGCTGAGAACACGGTAATCCTGACCCGCGACCTGCGGAAGGACTATGAATTAGGCGCAGAAACGGTCCGCGCCCTGCAGGGCGTGGACATCCAGATCGACAAGAACGAGTTCGTCGCCATCATGGGGCCATCGGGTTCAGGAAAATCGACGCTACTCAACCTGATCGGCTGTCTGGACACACCCAGCGCCGGGGAGTACTGGCTGGGTGGCCAGGAGGTCTCGAAGCTCGATGACAACGAGCTGGCCCAGATCCGCAACAGCCGGATCGGTTTTGTCTTTCAGACCTTCAACTTGTTGCCACGAACCACCGCGCTGCACAACGTGGAGCTGCCGCTGATCTATGCAGGCCTGTCGGCAAAAGAACGTCACGCCCGCGCGACCCAGACACTGGAGGCGGTCGGGCTGGGCGGTCGCATCAAGCATCAGCCCAACGAGCTGTCCGGCGGTGAGCGCCAGCGCGTCGCTATAGCCAGGGCTCTGGTCAACCAGCCTTCGCTGCTTCTGGCCGACGAGCCAACCGGCAATCTCGACTCGCACACGTCGGCGGAGATCATGGAGATCCTCGTCAATCTCCACCGCCAGGGCGAGACGATACTGCTGGTCACGCACGAGCGCGACATCGCCGCCTACGCGAAAAGGCTTATTACCCTCAGGGACGGAAAAGTCGAGCGCGACGAACTACACGCTGCGGGAGTCTCTTGAACGTTCTCGATGCAATTGTCCTCGCCCTAAGACAGGTTTGGGCCCAAAAGCTCAAGTCATTCTTCACACTTCTGGGCGTTATCGTCGGCGTCACCTTCCTGATCTCGGTCAACGCCGTCGTCGAAGGGATGAACCGTTACGTCCAGGAGGATTTCGCCGGCTCGATCTTCGGTATCAACACGATTACAGTCCAGCGGGTCTATTCGCGCCGCGGCGGCCGCGAGGATGCGCGGACCCGTCGGCGCGAGGCACGCAATCCGGACATCACCCTCGACGACGCGCAGGTACTGCGGGAAAACGTCCCCGACATCTGGTACATGGCTTACAGCAGCGACAGGTTCATGCCAGAGGTTAGCAGCGGGCAGAACACTCGCAAGAACGTACGACTGATCGGCGTGACGGATGAGTACCTGGCCCTGCAAGGCTGGGACGTGGTTGAAGGCCGGGGACTAACGCGGATCGACGACACACGGTCGATCCGGGTCGCCGTGATCGGCGACGCCATAGCCAAAAAGCTCTTCCCTGAGGATTCGCCAATTGGTCACGATATCCGCCTGGGTCCGTTTCGCTACCGAATCGTTGGCGTGCTCAAGCGGCAGGGCGGCCTAATCGGCAACATCCGCGACGCTTCCGTCGTCCTGCCATTTGGCGCCTACCAAGCTGATTTCGCACGCCAGCGCAACGTAGTCGAGGACCTCCAGATAAAATTCCGGACCAGCGAAGCGATGGTGGCCGGCGAGGCCACGACAGAAGAGTTACTGCGAGCCCGTCATCGCCTGCGGCCCGGCGAGGAAAACGACTTCTCAATCGAGACGGCAAGCCAGATACTGAACGCCTGGAATACGGTCAAGAACGTCTTGCTCGCTGCCGGCCCCGGCCTGGTAGCCGTCGCCCTGGTGGTCGGTGGCATCGTGATCATGAACATCATGTTGATGTCGGTGCTAGAGCGGACACGCGAGATCGGCGTACGGAAGGCTCTCGGTGCCCGCCGCATCGACATCACGCGCCAGTTCTTGGCCGAGTCGGCGACGCTCTCGAGCTTGGGTGCAGCGATCGGTGTGGTCATCGGAATGGCGCTGGCAAAGCTGGTCGACGTCGTTACGCCCTTGCCAGCGTCGGTACCTGTTTGGTCCATCATTGTGGGGGTCGCGTTAGGGCTGCTGGTGGGCCTGGTGTTCGGGGTGTATCCGGCGATCCGCGCCTCGCGGCTCGATCCAATTGTGGCGTTGAGATACGAATGAGGCTTAGCAGCCATGAAAGCTAAAGGATTACAGGAGGGCGTCACGATCGCGCTGCGGGCGCTGCGCCAGAGCAAGGTGCGAACCGGACTGACGATCCTCGGGGTCGGCATCGGCGTGTTGGTCGTGGTCCTGATGGCAGCGGTTATCCAGGGTGTGAACCGCAGCTTTGAGGTACTGGTCGAGGCTTCGGGCGCCAATACGTTTTACGTCGTTCGCTCTTATGGCGTCGAGATGAGTACCGGGCTCGAGGAAGAAGATCCCACCTGGCGTCGCCGGCCGCCCATTCCGGCGCGGTTCGCTCGCGCTATCGAGTTGCTGTCGTCTGTCGAGAACGCCTTCGCTTCGGCCGACCTATCATGGCTCCCTATGAAGTTGAGTGCCGGAGGTAACGAGACCGAGGCCGCTATTCTGGCAGTCCCGTCGGATTTCATGCAGACCGATGCCGGTGACATCGTAGCGGGCCGATTCTACACTCATGCGGAGGAAGAGGCTGGTCGTCCCGTCGCTGTGATCGATAGCGCGACGGCCCGCGATCTGTTCGCCCCGCTCGACGCCATTGGCAAGACCTTCCGGATCGGCGACCAGAGCTTCTTGATCGTTGGCGTCTACCAACATCCGCCAAACCTGTTCGCCTCGCTGGGCGGCAACCGGCTTTTTGTCCCGTTCAACACGGCACAGAAATACCTGCTCAAAGACGTTCGCTTCATATCGTTCGAAGATCTTGTCTGGCTCACCGTTGTCACCAAGCCGGCGACGAAGGTTTCCAGCGCCATCGATCAGGTGACCGGCCGTTTGCGCGCCTTGCGTGGACTGCCTCCCGGCGCTGAAAGCGACTTCGATGTCGTTACACAGGAGGAGATGAACGAGCTCTGGAGCCAGCTGACCGCTGCGCTGTTTGCGGTCATGTTCGCACTCTCCAGCGTCGGCTTGATGGTCGGCGGCATCGGCGTGATCGCGGTCATGGTCGTCTCGGTGACGGAGCGGACTCGCGAAATCGGAGTCCGCAAAGCGCTTGGCGCCACGAAACGCGATATCCTCTGGCAGTTCCTCGTGGAAGCCGCGACCCTCACCACCGTGGGTGGGGCCTTCGGCCTGGCGCTGGGCGGCATCGTCGCCTGGGGCATCAACCGGTTCACACCTGTACCGGCCGTCATCCCGCTCTGGTCGATAGTGGTGGCGATCGCCGCAGCGGCTTTCACCGGTATCGTGTTCGGCCTCTTCCCCGCCATCCGTGCCGCGCGACTCGATCCGGTACAGGCCCTGCGCTATGAGTGAGCCACGCATTGCCGGCTGATCACGTGGTCGATCTCCTGGCTATCGCTCCGCACCCGGACGACGCCGAACTGCTCTGCGGCGGCACTCTGATACGCGCCGCCGATCACGGCCACAAGACCGCAATCCTGGACCTGACCGCCGGCGAGCTCGGGACGCGCGGCACTCCGGCAGGACGAGAGCAGGAGGCGCAGCGTGCCGCACGGATACTGGGTCTGACCGTTCGGGCGAACCTCGGCCTGCCCGACGCACGGATTCAAAACGATGAGGAGAGCCGCGTCCGCCTGGTCGAGGCGATTCGACAGTACCGTCCACGTACCGTGATCCTACCCTATCTCGAGGGCCGCCACCCCGATCATCGCGTCGCGTCCCAACTCGGTTACGATGCCTGCTATCTGGCTGGCCTGAAGAACTATCCAGCTTCGGGCCAAACGCACCGACCAGCTAAGGTCGTGTATGCCCTGGCCTACCGGGAGCACACCCAGAAACCGACCTTCGTCGTCGACACGAGCGAGGCCTTCGAGCGCAAATTGGACGCGATCCGCTGTTACGCGTCGCAGTTCGATGGCGTCAAAGCGATGGGCGAGCTATTCCCGGCCGACGTGCCTTTGTACGAGTTGATCCGCATTCAGGACGCCCACTATGGGTCGCTGATCCGCGCTGCCTACGGTGAACCGTTCTATTCGCGCGAAACCCTGCAAGTCGACGACATCGTCAACCTGCCGGTCAGCAGCTTCTAAAGCTCGGGTCGTAGTCCGGCGAAACGTAGCCGAGACGCGACCGACAAGAGATGGCAGCTTGAGAAAAAGAACCATCTACCTCGACTACGCCGCCACCGGCCCGCTTCGCCCGCAGGTTCGCGATGCGATGGAGCCATTCTTGAACGCCAGCTTCGGGAATCCCTCCAGCATCCACATCTACGGACGTGAGGCACGGGTTGCCGTCGAAGCGGCGCGTCGCCGAATCCTCCAGACTCTTGGCAGCGAAGGCGCGCGACTCGTCATCACGGGATCCGGCAGCGAGGCCGACAATCTGGCGGTGCTCGGCTTTGCACGGTGTCATCCCGGCGGTTGCGTAATCCGGTCGAGCATCGAGCACAAAGCCGTGATCGCCGCGACCGAGGCGCTGGAGCGCAGCGGCTACGATGTACGGATCGCTTCAGTCGACGGTCGAGGAGTGGTCGAGCTGAGTTCTCTTGCCGACCTTCTGCCGACGGACGGCCGACCGGCGCTGGTCTCGGTGATGTGGGCAAACAACGAAACCGGGGTCGTGCAGCCAACCAGCGCCATCGCCGACCTATGCCACGAGCGCGGCGCGATCTTTCACTCGGACGCAGTCCAGGCGCTCGGAAAGGTGCCAGTCGATATGGAGTCGGCGAGCGTTGACCTCATCGCCCTTTCCGCCCACAAGCTCGGCGGACCGAAGGGCGTGGGCGCTCTGATCATCCGTGGCCCGATTGAGCTCGAGCCCATCGTCTATGGCGGTGGCCAAGAATCGGGCCTGCGCTCCGGCACAGAGAACGTCGCCGCCATTGCCGGCTTCGCCGAGGCCGTCACCCTCTCCGCAAGCGAGCTCGATGTTGAGGCCAGCCGGATGAAGAATCTACGTGACCGCCTGCAGACCGAGCTACAGGCCGCGATCCCCGAGATCGTCGTCCACGGCGCCCAGGCCCCCGACCGCCTGCCAAACCTGCTCAACTTCTCCATACCGGCAATTGATATCGAGGCAACGCTCACGTCTCTCGACCTGGAAGGGATATGCGTCTCTTCCGGCTCGGCCTGCACGACGGGTAGCGTCGCCGCGTCTCACGTCATGCAGGCGATGGGCCTGGCCGGCGACCTTGCGGCCAACACGATCCGTTTGAGTCTGGGTTGGGGAACCCACGAGGAAGATATCGAGTATGTTGTAGACGTATTCCCGAGGATCGTCAGGCGCGTACGCGAGTTCATGACCTGAGCAGACTTAGATCAGTGGAGAGTCGTGATTAATGCCAGCGAACGACAGCAAGCGACCACGTGTGTTGGCGGCGATGAGCGGTGGTGTCGATTCATCGCTGGCTGCTGCTTTGCTGGTGGAGCACGGCTACGAAGTTATCGGTGCCACGATTAAGACCTTCTGCTATGGGGCGTTTCCCGGATCAGCGAAGACTTGCTGCGGGTTGGAAGGCATCGCCGATGCCCGCAGCGTCGCCCAGCGACTAGGGATTCCGCACTACGTCTTCGACCTCGAGGAGGAGTTCACCCGCGACGTCGTCGATGACTTCGTGACCGAGTACGCTAGGGGCCGTACACCCAACCCCTGCGTGCGCTGCAACTCCCACACGAAGTTCCGTGATCTTCTCCGCCGAGCCCAGATGTTGGGTTGCGACCGCATCGCCACCGGCCACTATGCCCGCTGCGAGCGGACGAACGGCACGACACGCCTAATGCGGGCGGCTGATCGCTCGAAGGACCAGACCTATTTCCTCTGGGGAATGGACCGCGAGGTCCTGGATCGTCTTGAGTTGCCCCTCGGCTCTCTGACCAAGCCTGAAGTGCGGCAGCGGGCCCGGGAACTCGAGCTCGAGACGGCCGACAAGCCAGAAAGCTTCGATATCTGCTTCGTTCCGGACGGCGACTATGCCGGCTTCCTGGCAACGCGGCTGGCAGCTGATCACGCAAGTTTTCAAGCCGGTCCCGTCGTCACCGTTGACGGCAATTACGTCGGCGTTCATGACGGTTACGCACGTTTCACGATCGGACAGCGGAAAGGGCTGCCGGGTGGCTTTTCACAGCCGATGTACGTAGTGGAGATCGAGACGGAGACACGGACCGTCGTGATCGGCCCGTCCGAGGCGCTCAAGGCCAATCGTCTGACGATCGCTGAACTGAATTGGTTGAACGACCCACCGAATGCGGGGGATGATGTCTCCATCCAGGTCCGCCACCGGGGGCGTGAGGTTCCCGGCCAGATAGAGGCTATCGCGGAAGACCTGGCCAGCGTCCGATTACTCGAGGACCACCGCGCCGTGACGCCGGGCCAATCGGCGGCGGTCTATGCCGGGGAGCGAGTGCTGGGCGGCGGAAGAATCGTCAGTAGTGGTGCTGCCGACGGCTAGTACTTGATGTCCTGTTCCTGGGCCAACTCTCTCAGCAGTTCACGGCCGCGCTCGTTGAGCTTCTCCGGAACAACGATCTTCACTTCCACAAACTGGTCGCCGATGCGGCCGTCTTTCTCGACACCCATCTTGGGCAGACGAAACTTGGTCCCGCTGCTGGTACCGGGTGGGATCCGCAGTACCACGCGTTTTCCAGCCACCGTTCGAACCCGCAACTTTGATCCAAGCGTTGCCTGCGCGATGTTGATCGGCACCGTACAGTAGATATCCATACCACGACGCCGGAAGAACTTATCCTTGCGGATTTCGAATTTGATGATCAAGTCGCCCGGTGGACCGCCGCCCGGGCCGCGCTCGCCCATCCCTGACATTCGGACCCGGGAGCCGTTCTCGGCGCCCGCCGGCACTTTGAGGTTGACGCGCCGTTGTGATGTCACCTGTCCAGCGCCGCCACAGCTCGGACAGGGATCCGTGGCGATCTCACCGTGCCCGAAACACGCCGGGCAAGGCCGGCTGATCGCGAAATCGCCCTGCCCCATGCTCCGGCGACCCGTGCCGTTGCATTCCGGGCAACGAGTCGTCGTCGTTCCCGGCCGCGCTCCGCTACCGTCACACGTCGCGCACTCTTCCCTGACCGGCACATTCACGCTTATCTGGCCGCCCCTGGCGGCCGTCGTGAACGGGACCTCAACGCTGAACTCGATGTCGTTGCCCCGCGCGGTCTGACGCTTGCGGCCCCGCCCGAAGTCGAAGATCGAGCTGAACAAGTCGCCGATTCCGCCAAGGTCATCCATCGAGAACCCGCGGCCACGGTCCTGGCCCGGGGCAGCTGTGGCGAAGTCGTCGAACGGAGTGAAGCGGCGCATGCGATCGTACTGCTTGCGCTTCTCTGGATCGGAGAGCACCGTGTACGCCTCGGATATCTCCTTGAAGCGCTCGGCGGCACCGGGGTTGTCAGGGTTGGCGTCCGGGTGATACTGCTTTGCCAGCTTGCGATAGGATTTCTTGACCGCGTCCTGGGCAGCGTCTTCGGAGACTCCGAGAATCTGGTAGTAGTCCTTCTTGGTCGTGCCTGGCATACGTCAGGACCCATCCTCCGCTTCGCCAGACTCGCCAATCGGATCTCCCTCCCCTTCCGGCCGATACAGCTTGACCTCAACCAGCGACGGCCTCAGCAATGTGTCTTTGAACAGATAACCCTTGGCCATTTCCTGGGACACCAATTCGTCCTCTTCCGCGTGTGCTGTGTTGAGCGTGACCACAGCCTCGTGTAGCTCAGGATTGAACTGCTGGCCGGTCGCCTCGATGGGTTTGAGTCCGAACTGCCCGAGCGCGCGGTGTAGCTTACGCTCCACGAGCTGCACACCTTCTAAGATCGCGGCCGCGTCGTGATCGGTGGAGCCGAGATCTGAGACACGAGACAGATCATCCAGCGATTCGAGCAGTTGCTTGACCAGTTCGGCCTGGGAGCGCTCCTGCTGCTGGGCACGTTCACGCATGACACGCTTGCGGAAGTTGTCAAACTCGGCCACGAGACGCAGGTGCCTGTCTTCGAATTCTGCCAGCTCGGCGTTCAAAGCTTCGATGACCTGGTCTGGGGACGGGGATTCCATTGCGGGTTCAGCCTCCGTATCGGCCGATCCGGCCGCCGCCCCCGCCGGGTCGTTCGCAGACCCCTGCCCGGAGGCCTGGTTCTCCCGTGGCTCTTCGCCTGCGTCGTTTGGCAGGTCCTCTAAAGGTCTGTTCTCTTTTGGAATCATCTGTCGAATTTCGGGTTGATATTTTAAGATCTCTGTTGAGAGTCATCGGCTTGCCCCCGGTCGTCAAGTGCCGCCGACGGCCCTGCCCCTAACGTGTGGGCTCGCTTGGCTCTGGCGACGGAGAATACACCAGCACACGCCGCTCGATCCAGCCCAGTAAGTCAGCGACGACGCTGGAGCGCGTCGACTCGTTCAGCACCTCATGGTAGAGGCCGGCCAGCGTCCGCACCTGTACGCGGCCCGACTCGCTGACCACGGACGCGAAACGCTGCATGAGATCCGGCCGAACCAGCTTGTCAGCGCTCGGGATCAGGAACAGACTGGGCATTCGCAGGCGCGCTGCCTTCTGGAAGGCCACATCGATCTCAGACTGGATCTCGGCATACAGCCGCGGTGTGACACGATCATGAACGAGCGGGTCCCTTCTGTAGGCTTCCACGACCAGCGGATCGTGACTCAGGTGCGCCGGGTCCAAACCACTGCTCAGCGGAAGCGCCGGTACGGTGTAGGTGAGAACGGTCGCAAGCCGTTCTTTCCAGCGCGGCACTTCCATAGCCACACCGACCAACGGAGCCGAAAAAACCGCGCCTTCGGCGCTCACGCCCGGATATTCCTGCAGGTAGCGAATCAGAATCAGACCGCCAAGAGAGTGGCCGAGGAAGATGAGCGGCACTCCTGGCCCGACTGATCCTGATACCCGGCGGCGGAACTTCTCGAGATCATGGATGAAGCGGGCGAATCGACGGACGTGTCCCCTGCGGCCATCCGAGCGACCGTGCCCGCGATGGTCGAGGGCAAACGTGCTTAACCCCGCCCTCCCCAAGTCTCGGGCCAGCTCCTCATAGCGCCCCGAATGTTCGCCGAGGCCATGGCAAACGATGACCACCGCGCGCGGCTGCGGCACGTCCCAACAGCGATAGTGCAGACGGATATTGCCCGACCCGGAGAAGTAAGCGTGCGCACCTTTCACGATAGGCTCCCCTCGAGCGTCCTACGCAGGAGATCGAGCCCGCCTTGTGCCGCGCGGGCCCGCACCTGGTCACGCGTTCCCGGATAGTGCCAACGCTTGACTACGACTTTGGCGCGGACGCGGACCGCCAGACATACAGTACCTACCGGCTTCTCCTCGCTGCCACCGGTCGGACCGGCGATTCCCGTCACCGCAATCGCCGCTTCAGCACCCGAGCGCCGGCTGACGCCGTCAGCCATCTCGCGCGCCACTTGCTCCGACACCGCTCCGTAGCGGCTGATCGAATCCACCGACACACCCAGCATCTCGACCTTGGCGCTATCCGCGTAAGTAATCAAGCCACCCCAGAAATAATCGGAGGCGCCCGGCCAGTCGGCCAGTCGCTTGGCAATCAGCCCGGCCGTACAGCTTTCTGCGACGGCCACCCGTAGCCGGCGTTCCCTGAGCAGCTGACCCACCACCTGCGCCAGGTCCACAGTGCCCTCGCCGTAGACATGCGTGCCGAGGAGCTGGCGTAGCCTGCTTGCCGCTTCTTCCAGTTCGGCCAGCCTATCCGTTTCACTGCGCCCCCAAATCGTCAGGCGGATGTCATTCCCGATCAGGTCCGGAAGATAGGCAACATCGACCGGGAGATCATCCAGCAGGTCACCTACCTTCTCCGCGATCGCCGACTCGGCGATGCCTGCCGTGCGCAGGATGCGGCGAAACGGCTGGCTGCGGTCTCCTGAAACCAGACCGCTCAGGTAAGGAACGACAGATTCCTCGAGCATGGCCTTCAGCTCGCCGGGCGGGCCGGGGAGAAGGATACAAAGCCCGAGCCGCTTCTCCTCTAGAACGAGACCCGGCGCGGTGCCGCGCGGGTTCCGCAGTATTTTACCGCCTTCCGGCACCTCGGCCTGGCTGCGGTTGGTGGAGGGGATTGGGCGAAGTCCGGCCAAGCGTCTCTCCAACTCGGCCCAGAGATCCGCGCGAAACTCAAGCTTCCTGCCGAAGACACCGGCCACGGCCGCCTTCGTTGCATCATCGCGGGTCGGGCCAAGACCACCGGTCGTGATCACGGCGCCGGTTCGCGTCAGCGATTCCCTGACCGCATCGGCGATCGCGCTGGGGTCGTCGCCCACCGTGGTTTTCCTAACAACGCGGAGACCGAGTGTCTCCAGAGTTGCGGCAATTTGCGCGGCGTTGGTGTCGAGGGTGTGTCCGCTAAGAAGCTCGTCGCCGATGGCAACCAGCTCGATCCCGCTGAGCTGCCGCGTCATGCTTTCCCGATGCGTGCGACGATCGTTCGGTACCTCCAAAGGTACACGAGCAGCGAATACGCAGTGAGCAGGACGGCGACCGCCAAGGTGACCGCGATGTAGGAGCCGTGAAACACCTTCCAAAACGACCAGAACGCGGTGTCCCAGCCGCGGTCCAGCGCCCGTGAGCGCAACGCCAGCCAGAGAATTTCCCCGCCGATGAACAAGTTCTGCATGAGAGCCTTGTACTTGCCCTCCTTGCCGGCGGCGATGACAACACCTTTCCGCTTGGCGAAGCCTCGGAACAGCGTGATCAGGAATTCGCGGCCCAGGACGATGATCAAAACCCAGAGAAACAGTGCCTGCCAAACCGGCACGACCGCCAGATCCTCCGTGGCTGCCAACGACACCGTGTAGAACGGAACGAACGTTCCCAGCACCAGGAGCTTGTCGGCGATCGGGTCAGCCAGTTTGCCGAAATCTGTGATCTGGCCTCGGCGTCTTGCCAGATAACCGTCCCAGATGTCGGATAGGCCAGCGCTTACGAAGAGGACAAAGGCAACGAGGAGCTGAGCGAATCCACCATTCAGAATCAGGAAGAAGATCACGGGTGCTGCAAGCACCCGCGCCACCGTGATGCCGTTCGGAAGATTCACGGGAAGGGCCCCGATTAGCCGAGCGACTTGATAACCAGTTTCGCTACGGCCTTGAGAGTGTCGAACACGCCGACGCCCGTCGTGGCCACGCCTTCGAAGGAGGGGACCCGATCTGGATTCAGATGTTGGTCCAGCTCATCCATCGGCGACACGTTGGGCAAGTCGCGCTTGTTGTATTGGATCACGAATGGAATCTGGCGTAAGTCATAACCGTATTCGGCCAGATTCTCATAGAGGTTGTGCATCGCCTCAATGTTGGCGTCCATCCGCTCAACCTGGCTGTCAGCGACGAACACAACCCCATCCACGCCTTTCAAGATAAGCTTGCGGCTGGCGTTGTAGTAGACCTGCCCTGGCACCGTGTAGAGATGGAATCGCGTCTTGAAGCCGCGAATCGTTCCAAGGTCGACGGGTAGGAAGTCGAAGAACAACGTGCGCTCCGTTTCCGTCGCCAGGCTGATCAGCTTGCCACGCGTGTTGGGAGCGACCTTGTTGTAGATGTACTCCAAGTTCGTCGTCTTGCCGCCGAGCCCGGGCCCATAGTAAACGATCTTGCAGTTGATCTCCCGGGAGGCATAGTTGATCATCGACATGGGCGAGAACCTTTACTCCCGAAACAGCCGGTCAATTTCGTCCTCCGCCTCATCGACGAAGCCTCGCTCGAGCGCTGGGCTCTTCTTGTCCGGTCGGCCGAAAACCTCCTTGAAAGCTTTATTCAACCCTTTCACAGCGTCCCTAATCTTTATTCTTACCAGACCTAAGGTGGTTTGCTGGTTGAAGAGCACCACCAAGATCAAACGTTTGCTCACATCAGCCAGGTACATCGACTCGCTGCGACCCTGATGGAAAAGCGAACTGAACTCTTCCTCGCCGATCAGTGAGGCCAACTGGTCGTTGGCGGAAAAATCGGCCGCCGTGAGACTGGCGAACGCCGCCGAATCAAAGCTCGGCTGTTCTCCGACGGTTGTCACCAGCTGGCCAGTCCGGTCGACCAGGAGCGCGCACCTGGCGTTCGATTCATAAAGAAGCGTGTTGAGGATCTCTTCGATCTTTTGCGAATCGCCGGGGCTGAATGACCAGCTGGTTGTTCCGCCAGGCGTCATTGACCCGTTTTTCCGTTGCCGTTGACGGGGTCTTTTTCCTCTGGACTGGCCACCAGCGCCCGTTCGATTCGTCCAAGAATCGAGGCGGCTCGCCGGCGCAACATCGGTTCTCTCTCCCAGCTGAGGAAATCGCGTAGCAGGTGCGCGTTTTCGACGTCGGGGTGTTTGCCGATATAGGAAAGTGCCGCAAGCCTGCGCAGGGGCCGCGGACTGAACAGGTCACGGCGATGCCGGTTCACCTGGTCACGAACCAGCAGCACGCCCAGCGCACTGACTGCAGCAGTACCGGCAACGGCAAGGCCCAGAGTCCGTAGCAGTTTGTTCGTAGGAATCGCTCCCTTCATTTCAATCCTCATCTTCTTTACATCCCTCGCCGCCCGGACAAAGCCTGGGCGATTGTAACACCGTCGGCGTATTCGAGGTCGCCCCCCACGGGCAGCCCCCGGGCCAGCCGCGTCACCAAGACGCCGCGCGCCGCCAGTACCTTATGCAAGTATGTTGCCGTGGCCTCACCTTCCACGCTCGGGTTCGTCGCAACGATCACTTCCCGCACGCTCCCGTTCACCCGGGAGATCAGCGAATCCACATTCAGCTCGTCGGGGCCGACGCCGTCCAGCGGTGACAGACAACCCCCCAGCACGTGGTAGAGGCCGCGGTATTCGCCCGAGCCGTCGATCGCCGCGATGTCCGAGGCCTCCTCGACAACGCAGATTGTCGTGTTGTCTCGAGCCGCGTTCGTGCAAAGCTCGCACGGGTCGGATTCGCTCAGATTGCTGCAAATCGAGCACTGCCTGACCCGCTCAGCCATCGCATCGATGGCTCGCGCCAGCCGGCGTGCCTCCTCCGGCGGGACTTTCAACAGGTAGTGGGTGAGCCGATAGGCGGTCTTCCGACCGATGCCAGGGAGGCGCGTGAACTCGCTGGCCAGATCATCGATGACCGACATGTCTGGGCCCTACAACCCTCCGAGGAAACTGCCCAGATTGAACGGAGCCAGCCCGCCAGCCAGACGATTGACCTCCTCTTCGTACAGCTGGCGCGCCCGCGCTTGCGCCTCGGACACGGCAGCCGCCACTAGATCCTCCAACATCTCGATGTCCGAGGGATCCACCACGGACGGATCGATTTTTACCTCGCGAATGCGACCCTGGCCGTCCGCCACCACGCTCACCAACCCGCCCCCACTGCTCCCCGTGACCGTCCTCGATGCCAGTTGGGTCTGAATCTCGGTCAGGCGCGCCTGACCCTGTTGGACCAGCTGAAACAACTGCTGGAAATTGTTCATCCTGGCGACTCCCGCTCACCCATCGTCAACGGTTCAAAGTTTACCAATAGGCCAAACCCACGCAAGCCCAACGCCCGCCTGGACTAGGGGCGTCGGCGTCAGTCGATCAACTCGAGATCGAGCTTGTCGACCAACTGCTGCAGATCCTGCTTCCCCTCGACCAGGCGCTCCAGTTTCTCTCGGCGGGCACCCTCCTGGCTGACCCTCGGCGGCAACGTCTCCGCCGCCACCGCTTCCCTTATCTTTATGGGACGCCCCAGACGTTGCGAAAGTTCCTCCTCTAGCCGCCGTCGCATCACCGCATCCGCCAGCACTTCGGCTCCCGGCGTTCCCGCAGGCGCGGCGACGCTCAGCATTCCCTCGGCGCTCAACTCGACCAGTTGGGCCGCACGCAGAGCAATTCCCTGCCCCGGCCTCAATACCTGTCCGCCGCTGATCACTTCCTGCCACGCCGTCTGTGCGCCTTCCAGGCTGCCCCCGCCACTCGCCGGCACTGCTGGCCCGCTTCGCCGCGTTTCCCGTCGATCCGACCGCCCTCTCGGCTTAGATGCCGGCTCCGCTGCAGCTGCGGCCGCTGAGGTCGAGAACGGACCGCTCCCCGCGCCACCGGACCCGGAAGGAGGATTGGGCGCGGCATCGCTCTGGACAGCATTCAGCAGCTGCTCGAGATCCACCGTCCGATCCAGCATCGCGAACTTCAGCAGCATCACCTCGATCAGTATCCTCTGCTGCTCGCTCTTGCGAAAACGACCGTCGGTATCCAGCTCGGCTAGCGCCGAGAGCATCCGCAACATGTCACCGGGGGCAAAGCGCTGCGCGATGGCAAGATAGCGCTCGCGGGTCTGGTCCACGGCCAGGTCTTTCGACTTCTCGCTGCTGAGACGCAGACGCAGGACGTGGCGCAACGCCTCTCCAAGTCCTTTGTGAAACTCCTCGAGGTCATACCCTCCCGCGACCAGCCGTTCGACAAAGCCGAACACGTCGCCCGGTCGGCCATCGGCGACTATCTCGAAGATCTCGAAATAGAGTTCCTCTTCGACAAGCCCGAGTACCTGACGGACATCCTCCGCCTTGATGCGGTCGCCGCTGAAGGCTAGAACCTGGTCCAGGGCCGAAAGCGCGTCGCGCAGGGCACCGTCCGCCTTTCGGGCGATGGGTAGAAGCGCGGCCGCTTCGGCCTCGACTTTCTCGGCCTGCAAGACCTCGGTCAGCCTTTCACGTATCTGTTCCGTCGAGATCCGATGAAAATCGAAGCGCTGGCAGCGTGACAGAATCGGCGGCGCCGCCTGGAGAATCTTGCCCGGTTCAGTGGTCGCCAATACGAAGATCACGCGGGGCGGCGGTTCCTCGAGGATCTTTAGGAAAGCGTTCCATGCTTCCCGCGTCAGCATGTGCGCCTCGTCGATTATATAAACCTTGAAGCGTGATTCCTCCGACGGCGCGTACATGGCCCGCTCGCGAAGATCGCGCGCGTCATCGACGCCACGATTCGAGGCCGCGTCGATCTCGACGACGTCCAGGGACGTCCGACCCGACCAGATCCGCTCGCAGCTCTCGCAGCGGCCACAGGGCTCCCCGTCTTCCCGGTTCTCACAGTTGAGCGCCATGGCGAGGACGCGCGCTGCGGTGGTCTTTCCAATGCCGCGGGGACCACAGAATAGGTAGGCATGGGCGACGCGTCCCCGCTCGACTCCAGTACGGAGCGTGGTCGAGACATGATCTTGCCCGACGATCTCCGAGAACGTGCGTGGACGGTAGAGCCGTGCGAGTGCAGGACGGTGCATTGTCAGTGGGTACGAGAAGTTAGCTTAGCCAGAGGAGTGAGCCCCCCGCCATCCACACCTGCGTCCACCTGAGGACTTCGCATTGCACAATCTAGCCATGCCGGGCCACAGCAGCAACGCGCAGCTCGTCCGCGTCATTCGCCGCGCAGCCAAGCGTTGGGGATGTGCTCGATCCGCGGCTCCGCCCCGGGCCGGACCATCACGCCCACTGCATCGAAACGGTAGCTGAAACCGCGACGCCCGTTCCGCTGCACCCAATCCCGAGCTACCCGCTCCACCTCGCGCCGCTTGAGCGCGGTAATCGCCGCCAGCGGGTGGCCGAACCCGTCTCCCGCCCGTGCCTTGACCTCGACAAACGCGATTACCGAGCCTTTGCGAACGATCAGGTCGATTTCGCGATGGCCGAACCGATAGTTACGCTCGACGATATCGTAGCCGAGACGGCGGAAATGGAGTGCGGCGAACCGCTCGCCCAGTATCCCGAGTTCGCGGGCTGCGCTCATTGAGCCAAAGGCAACGTCCCTCGTGTCACGGTGCCGCGCCATCAGCTGCGGTGCGCGGTATGGTCCCCGCGAACCATTCGCGCGCGCTATCAAGGAATACTCAAATCCGCCGTTCAGATGTTTAGCTCCATTCCATCGCGAGCCATTATGATCTCGCCGCTGTAGCCGGCTAGCCGGATCAGCTCTGGAACATCGAGCCGACGCAGTTGCGGATAGACGTGCGTCACGGCAAGTCGGCCGGCACCGCTTCCAGTCGCCAGTCGCGCCAGCCCACTGGGCGTGAGGTGAATGTCGAGAGCCAGCTCATCGGGCAACGAACATTCAGCCAGCAGCAAATCCACGCCACGAAAAAACTCGGCCAGGGCGTCATCAGGCCCGCTGTCACCGGTGTAGCCCAGCGCCGACCCGCTCCCCTCGATTCGCAGCGCC
>JBFJOD010000002.1:0-72079 GCA_041617795.1 Gemmatimonadota bacterium
CGCCCCAGGGCGTTGGAGAACAATGAGTTATCGGTCGGAGCTTTGCTCTGGCACCGGCGTTGCAACTCCGGCGGGTCGACGGAGAGACACGAAGCTGAAAGCACGTTTCCTTTCTCCCAGGGTGAATGGAGAGAGCGCGGTGAAAAGACTGGTCATACTGGGTGCGGGCACGGCCGGCACGATGATGTCGGCGAAGATGCGGCGGGCGCTGCCGGCCGACGATTGGGAGATCCTCCTGATCGACCAGGACGATCGCCACATCTACCAGCCCGGTCTGTTGTTCATCCCCTTTGGGGTCTATCGGGCCCGGGATGTCGTGAAGCCGCGTTCCCGGTACGTACCGTTGGGGGTGCGTTTCGTGATCTCGGAGATAGACGCGATCGAGCCTGACCAAAACAGGGTCCGCCTGGGCGACGGAACGCTCGTGGACTATGACCTGCTGGTGATTGCCACGGGTAGCCGCATCGTCCCGGAGGAAACCGAGGGAATGGTGGGATCGGGCTGGCAGAAGAACACGTTCGATTTCTACACGCTCCCGGGTGCCACGGCCTTGCAGCGTGCCTTCGACGGCTGGGAGGGCGGCCGCTTGGTGCTCAACGTGGTGGAGATGCCGATCAAATGCCCGATCGCGCCATTGGAATTCATCTTCTTGGCAGACTGGTTCTTCACGGAGCAGGGTGTCCGCGACAAGACGGAGATCGTGTTTGCGACTCCGCTGGATGGAGCGTTCACCAAGCCGCGCGCCTCGGCGATGCTGGGAGACCTGATCGAGAAGAAGAACATCAGGGTTGAAACGCTGTTCGCTGCGGGTGAGGTGGATCAGGAGCGGAAGATTCTATCGAGTTACGACGGGCGGGAGATTCCTTTTGATCTACTGGTGACGATCCCGACCCACATGGGGAGCCAGACGATCGACCGTTCCGATATGGGTGACGAGTTGGCATTCATCCCGACCAACCCACAGACGCTTCAGGCGAAGAGCTGGTCTAACATCTTCGTGATCGGTGATGCCACGGACCT
Organism: Gemmatimonadota bacterium; assembly: GCA_041617795.1. GTDB lineage: Bacteria > Gemmatimonadota > Gemmatimonadetes > Palauibacterales > KS3-K002 > JBFJOD01. Next base: position 1,021 of record JBFJOD010000002.1, read on the forward strand.
CCCGACATCGAAGGCCGGTTCGGTGGCGCACTTCGAGGGCGAGGTACTGGAAGAGAACTTGCTTCGAACCATCGCTGGGCGCCCTTTATGCGACGAATTCGACGGTCATGCCAACTGCTTCATCGAGACGGGATTCGGCAAGGCGGTATTGATCGATTTCAATTACGACGTAGAGCCGCTTCCCGGGAAGTTCCCGGTCCCTGGCGTGGGCCCCCTGAACTTGCTGGGCGAAAGCGAGATCAACCATTGGGGCAAGATGGCGTTCCGCTGGATCTACTGGAACATGCTGCTCAAGGGTTCGGAGATCCCGGGGATCGAGTCGCGAATGTCCATGGCCGGCAAGTGGAGCTGAACGATGGCAACGAGTTATGACGGAGACGCTGGGTCGGCGCCGGGAGCCGAAGTCATCGATACTGCCGCTGCGCTGACGGAAATCAACCAGAAGTTGGATCGCATTAGCCTGGTGGTCGATGATCTGGATCGACGCATGGAGAGCTTCGACGACCTCAAGGAAGATCTCGTACCGATCGCCCATGGGGCGCTGAAGATCGCCTACAAACGATTGCATGAGTTGGAGCAAGAGGGCGCCCTCGATTTTGCGGCGGAATCGGTTCAGGTGTTGAGAACCATCTCGACTTCGTTCAGCCGGGAAGATGTCAGACTTCTCGGCGACAACATTGTGAGCATCCTCAAAACAGTCAGGAATCTCACTCAGCCGGAGGTGCTGGGAGTGGCGGATCGGGCGGCGCTGGCGCTACGCGAGGCGCAGCCGGCGAAGACCGGGAAGCTCGGGCTATTTCGCGCCCTGCGCGATCCCGAAGTCCGCCGCGGCATGACCCTGTTGTTGGGTGTTTTGCGTGAGTTGGGCAGCGATAGTCAGAACGGCTCCGCTGAGTTGTCACGGGGCGATCAATCCGACGAAGGTGGTAACTGAAAGGGAGCAGACTCCGAAGGAGATGGCAATGAGCACTGTACTGCTAGCTGGCCAGGAAATCGAATTGAACGAAGAAGGGTTCATGCTGAACCCGGATCAATGGACGCCGGAGATCGCTGTCGAATTGGCCCGCCGGGCCGATATCGACCCGCTGACCGACAAGCATTGGGAGGTCATCGACTTCTGCCGGCGCGATGCGGCTGAGAAGGGTGAGCCGCCGGGGGTACGCCGAATCACGAAGCAGACCGGCGTGTCTACAAAAGAGATGTATCAGTTGTTTCCCAAGGGACCCGGAATCCTGGCCGCCAGGATCTCGGGGCTGAGCAAGCCCAAAGGCTGCATTTAGCAGGCGAAGGCCAACCTGAGTTGAACGGGAACACGAGCCATGTCAGAAAACGGAAAGAAAAACGGAAACCGCAAGGTGGCGATTATTTGTTCGAAGGGCAGCCTGGACATGGCGTACCCAGGACTGATCCTCGCCAACGCAGCCCGGATGATGGGGATCGATGCGGTGCTCTTCTTCACCTTCTGGGGTCTCGATATCATCAGCGAGAAGCGGGTCGATAAGCTTCACGCTGGGATCGTCGGCAACCCGGCCACACACATGCCGGCAATGCTGGCGGGGCTCCCGGGCATGGAGAGCCTGGCCACTTCGATGATGAAAAAGAAGATCGATGAGCTAGAGATACCTCCCGTCCGCGAGTTGTTGGAGATTTTGGACGATGCGGGCGCCGAGATTTACGGGTGCAAGATGGCCATGGACATGATGGACATCAAAAAAGAAGACCTGGTCCCGCAGGTCAAAGATGTGATCACGGCCATGGATTTCTTCGAGAAGGCCGACGGCGCGCAGACGATCTTCATCTAGCGAACCCGCGCCCGGCATTGGAGAATTGGGCCCGTTCCTATTATCATCCAGCGGTGTGCGAGGCTCGGCAGAGCCCGCGCGCCGCTGGTTGCAGATGATAGCGGTGCCTCGATCGGCGAAAAAGGGACGCTGCACTGGTGCAAGCGGCGCGAATTGTATACATTCCGCTCTCACCCGCCCGCACCAGACCCGGACAAATCAGTGAGGTTTTAAGCGTCGCGGACGTCGCGGCGGCTATCGGCAGATTCCCCCACGAAAAGGGCTAAAGCCGGGCGGTTCGGCAAGGGAACCCGGCCTGTCCCGCTCCCTGACATTCCGCTCAACGGATGATACGTCTTTGATTCGCAACATCGCGATCATCGCCCATGTCGATCACGGCAAAACGACCCTGGTCGACAAGATGCTTCGCCAAGCTGGAGTCTTCCGCTCCAACCAACAAGTGGCCGATCGGGTTATGGATTCCGATCCGCTCGAGCGCGAGCGTGGTATCACCATCCTTTCCAAGAACACGGCCGTCACTTGGAATCGCGTCAAGATCAACATCGTCGATACCCCGGGTCACGCCGATTTCGGAGGTGAAGTCGAACGCATCTTGCGAATGGTGGACGGTGTCCTGCTGCTGGTGGATGCGGCGGAAGGGCCGATGCCTCAGACGCGATTCGTAACGCGTAAGGCGCTGGCCCTCGGCCTGCAGCCGATCGTCGTGATCAACAAGGTGGATCGTGCGGACGCTCGCCCACTCGAGGTCCACGATGCCGTGCTCGACCTCTTCATCGAGCTGGAAGCCACCGACCGGCAACTCGATGCGCCGTTCCTTTACGCCTCGGCCCGCGACGGTTGGGCCTCGAGTTCTGAGCGAGATCACGGTGGCGACCTGGCGCCACTGTTCCAGGCTATCCTCGATCACGTTCCCGAACCACGCTGTGAGGCCGACGCACCGTTTCAGCTGCTGATCTCCACGATCGATTATTCGACGTACCTGGGGCGTATCGCCATCGGCCGGATCGAGCGAGGTGTCGTCAGGGTTGGACAGACCGTGGCAATGCTCGCGACCGGCGAGCCGGGCAGTGTGCCGGCGGACATGGGGCGTCCTGCACGTGTGTTGAAGGTTTACGCCTTCGATGGACTCAAGCGCGTTGAGGTGGAAAGCGCCTCTGCTGGAGACATCGTCGCTCTGGCGGGCCTGGAGGGCGTTGAGATCGGGATGACGGTCAGCGATATCAATGTACTAGAGCGTCTTCGGGGGATCGCGGTCGAGGAACCGACTATCTCCGTCGATTTCATGGTTAATGATTCGCCGTTTGCGGGAGAGGCCGGTCAGTTCGTAACCAGCCGCCAGGTCTCCGAACGGCTTTACCGCGAGCTCGAGCGTAATGTGGCGCTCAAAGTCGAGGAGACGGAACGAACCGACGCGTTGACCGTGTCTGGACGGGGTGAGCTTCATTTGGCCATCCTGATGGAGACGATGCGCCGGGAAGGCTACGAGTTCCAAGTCAGCCGGCCCCGCGTGATCATCCGCTCCGGCGCCGGTGGCCAGAAGCTTGAACCGTACGAGGAGCTGGTCATCGACGTTCCGGAAGATATGACCGGTGTCGTGATGAAGAAGCTCGGGCCGCGCCGAGCCGAACTCATGGAGATGAAGAACCCTGGCAAGGGGCGCGCCCGTATGCACTTCAAGGTTCCGGCCCGTGGACTGTTCGGCTATCGGTCGGAGTTCCTCACAGATACCAGGGGCGAGGGGATCATGCACCACAGGTTCCTGGATTACGGACCCTGGGCCGGGCCATTAGCCGGCCGGACGCGGGGAGTATTGGTGGCGGATCGCCGCGGCGAGGCGTCGCCCTACGCGCTGTTCAACCTCCAGGAACGCGGAACGCTGTTCATCGGGCCGCGCGAGGCCGCTTACGAAGGGATGATCGTAGGTGAGCACTCGCGAGCCGGCGACCTGGACGTAAACGTGGCGAAGGAAAAGAAGCTGACGAACATCCGGGCCGCAGCATCGGACCAGAACGTCTTGCTCGAGCCGCCACGGCGAATCTCGCTCGAGTTTGCCCTGGAATACATAGAGGATGATGAACTGATCGAAGTCACGCCAAGCGCCATTAGGTTGTGCAAACGCGTGCGGAACGCAAACGAGCGCAAGAAAGCCTCCCGCCTACAAAACGCCGCAACATAGTACTAGAACGAGGAGATCGTGGAAAAAGGGGACGCACTAGGCATTCTGGAGCTTCGTAACAAAGGCTCCGGCTTCATCCGCCGCCGCGAGGCTGGCTACCTGCCCTCGAAATCCGACATACATGTCGGTCGCAATTTGGTGCAACGCCACGGACTGCGAACGGGCGACGAGCTTGCCGGCGAGGTCGGCAAGGCGCCGGGCCGCGGGAAGAGCCCGCCGCTTACGCGCATCACGGCAATCAACGGTCGGCCCCCGGAGCGAGTGCAGCGAAGGCCGGACTTCAATCGATTAGGTGCGATCCATCCCGACGAGCAGCTAGTCCTCGATTGTGGCCGGATGATGCTCGGCAACCCGGATTACACCAACCGCGTGATCGATCTGCTTTGCCCGTTCGGTAAGGGACAACGTGCGCTGATCGTTTCGCCCGCTAAGGCAGGGAAGACCACTGTCTTGCAGGCGGTGGCGGAGGGCGTGGTCAAGAACTACCCCGAGGCCACGTTGTTCATCTTGCTGGTGGACGAGCGACCCGAGGAAGTGACCGAGATGGAGGTGTGTGGATTTGGGGAGGTCGTCTCCTCGAGCTTCGACTACCCGGCGGAGCGTCATGTGGCCCTCGCGGAGTTGACGCTGGAGCGCGCGCGTCGGCTCGTCGAGCACGGCGATGATGTCGTCATCATCCTCGATTCCATCACGCGGCTGGCGCGCGCCTACAATAATGTCGAGCGCGGAAGCGGTCGAACGCTTTCGGGTGGCCTCGACGCCACTTCTCTTGAAAAGCCGAAGCGATTCTTGGGGAGTGCACGCAAGATCGATCAGGCAAAAGGTGGCGGCTCGCTTACGATAATCGCCACAGCGTTGGTGGATACCGGGTCGCGCATGGACGACGTGATTTTCGAGGAGTTCAAGGGCACCGGCAACAGTGAGCTTGTGCTGAGCAGGGAGTTGGCCGATCGCCGGATCTTCCCGGCAATCGATCTTAACTCGAGCTCCACCCGACGCGAGGAGCTGTTGCTGTCTCCCGAGGCTCTTTCGGTGTCGCAGGCCATCCGCCGACGGATGAGCGGCTTTTCACCGGTCGATGCGATGAATGAGATCTTGGCCGTGATGAAGAAGACTGAATCCAACGACGAACTGCTGCGGCAGGTCGCCTCGGCGCTGGAAGGCTCCGCCTAGCTGGCGCAGATTCTCAGCTCGCAGATGGATCTCGGGCGAAGCACCCATTTCAGCCGTTCATAGAGCCGGTCGGCGCCGGCTGGTTCCGCTCTGATACCCCCGCGAGTTATCGTGCAGTTGGCGGTCTCAGCGCGCGTCAACCCCGGGGCTCCATGAAACTCCACGACCTAGTTGTAACGTCGCGAAGTGTTGCGTCGACCAGCGCCCGCAAAGAGAAGATCGTTTTGTTGGTCGACCTGCTGCGTGGCCTCGCGCCCGACGAAATCGCCGTGGCGGTCGCCTTTCTTGCAGGTGAGCTAATCGAGGGGCGGATCGGCGTGGGACCCGCGCTGTTGCGCGCTGTCGCGCCGGGGTCGCCGGCGGCGGAGCCTACTCTCAGCGTCGGCGACGTCGCTAACTGCTTTCAGCGAGTCGCCTCGGTCTTTGGTAGCGGGTCAACAGCGACGCGTGGCCGCCTGTTGAATGAGCTGCTCTCGCGAGCGACGGCCGAGGAACAGGGTTTTCTGACGCGATTGATCCTGGGAGAACTGCGCCAGGGGGCCTTGGAAGGCGTCATGGTCGAGGCCATCGCGCGGGCGGCGAAGCTGCCGTCACGGTCGGTACGCCGGGCGCTCATGCTCTCGGGCCGCCTGCCGGAGGTCGCCCGCGCGGCCTTGATCGAGGGGACCAGCGGTCTGGCTCGCTTTTCCATCCAGCTGTTCCGCCCGATTCAGCCCATGCTGGCCGAGACCGCTGACGAGGTAGCGGAGGTGCTGGGGCGCTTCGATCGAGCTGCGCTCGAATACAAGTTGGATGGTGCCCGGGTGCAGGTTCACCGGTCCGGCACCGACATTCACGTGTACACACGCCGCCTGAACGATGTAACCGAGGCGGTCCCCGAGCTGGTCGAGCAAGTCGGCGTTCTGCCCGTACGAGAGATCGTATTGGACGGCGAGGCGCTGGCACTCAAGGAAGGCGGACGGCCACAGCCCTTCCAGCAGACCATGCGCCGCTTCGGCCGGAGGCTCGAGGTGGAAAAGATGCGCGAAGAATTGCCGCTCTCGGCCTTCTTCTTCGATGTCCTGTATTTGGACGGTGAGGCGTTGATCGATCGGCCAACCCGGGAACGCCTTCTTGCGCTTGAGGACGTCTTGCCGCAAACGCTGAGGGTCCCGTCCGTTCAGACGGCCGATACGGCTGAGGCATCAGCGTTTCTTCAAGCCGCCCTGGCCGCGGGTCACGAGGGGATCATGGCGAAATCGCTGGATGCGCCCTACGAGGCAGGTCGGCGGGGGCGAAACTGGTTGAAGCTGAAGCCGGCGCATACACTCGATCTGGTCGTGCTGGCGGTCGAGTGGGGTTCCGGCCGGCGCCGTGGCTGGCTCAGTAACCTGCACCTGGGCGCGCGCGATCCCACGACCGGCGGGTTTGTGATGCTCGGTAAGACCTTCAAGGGGATGACCGATGAGTTGCTGGAGTGGCAAACCCGGCGTCTGCTCGAGATCGAGATCTCCCGTGACGAGTGGACGGTTTATGTGCGACCGGAGCTGGTCGTCGAGGTCGCCTTCAATGATGTGCAGGAGAGCCCCCGATATCCTGGCGGACTGGCCTTGCGGTTCGCTCGTGTCAAACGTTACCGGCCCGACAAGAGCGCCAGTGAAGCGGACACGATCGACGCAGTCCGGAGGATCTACCTAGGGGCAGGCTGATTGACTTGCCGCCTGCCGTAGCCTGTATATTGTCGCTTATGCCGAACCACACATCGTCGGTTCCACGGCCTTCAACAAGGCGCTGGATCGCTTTGGCAACGGTCACACTGCTCGTGGCTTGTGCCGAGGGTCGCGGCTACCTGGCCGCGGGGACGACGGCTGCACAGCGCCCCGCAACGGCGGACAGCGCTTTTGCGCGCCTCATCACTCAGCTGTCAGAACCGGGTGGCTACTTCGATACCGACAACTTGATCTCGAATGAGACTTCTTACTTGCACGTCGTGGGTAAGCTGCAGGAGCTGAACTTCCGTGGAGGTGCTTACATCGGCGTGGGGCCTGATCAGAACTTCTCTTACATTGCGCATGTTCGGCCCTACGTTGCATTCATCATCGACATCCGCCGCGATAACTTGCTTCAGCATCTTCTGTTCAAGTCGTTGTTCTCTTTGTCGCGCAACCGGATTGACTACCTGTGCCTTCTCTTTGCGCGCGCCTGCCCTGCGGACGTCGCTGGTTGGGACAAGCGTGATGTCGGCGAGCTGATCGACTACATCGACTCGACACCGACAAATCCTGATCACTCAGCTGCGGTGCTCGCAACCGTCGCAGAACGGTCAGCCGCTTTCGGCCTCGAGTTGACGGCTGCGGATTTGCAGACGATCCGTGCTTTCCATTCGAAATTCATTCGCGAGGGTTTGGGACTGCGATTCAGCAGCCACGGCCGGCGACCGCGATCGTATTATCCAACCTACCGACAGTTGCTGCTCGAGAGAGACCTCAGCGGACGGCAGGCAAGCTACCTGGCCAACGAGGCGGACTTCCAGTTCATCAAACGGCTTCAGGATAACGACTTGATTGTGCCCGTGGTCGGCGATCTGGCCGGCGAGCATGCGCTGGTCGCGATCGGACGGGAGATCGCCAAGCGAGGGCTGGTGTTGTCGGCGTTTTACACTTCGAATGTCGAGTATTACATCATGCGCGACCGTGGCTTCGATCGGTTCGTTGCGAACGTCGGAGCGCTTCCCCACAACGGCCGCAGCGTGATCATCCGGAGCTTCTTTGGGCGGAATTTCGGTTATGTTCACCCGCAGGCCGTACGTGGATACTACAGCGTTCAGTTGCTGCAGAATATCGAAGATCTGCTCAGCGAGTATGCGGCGGGTGGCTATCGATCCTACTTTGATCTGATCACTAATAACGTCATAGAGTTAGGTGTGCCTTCCCGCGCGACGGGAAACTAGAGTGGCCCGCATTTAGGAAGCAGAATCGCTCCGTGGCACCAGGAGGAAGGATCAATGAGACGCTACCTGCTGATTCTCATGGCCGGCTCCATGTTGGCTGTGATTGGCCGTGCCGATGCCCAGGAGCGGCGTAATAGGGAGTACCTGAGCAAACTTCCCCCGCTGATCGATCGTGAGCTTTTCTTCGGCGACCCGGAGATCGATGGTGCCCAGGTTTCGCCGGACGGGCGGTTCATCTCCTTCCGTAAGCCCTATCAGGGCATCATGAACCTGTGGGTCAAAGGAGTGGACCAGCCATTTGACGCTGCGCAGCCGATAACCGCGGACAAACAGCGTCCGGTACGCGGCTATTTCTGGAGTCAGGACAGCCGGTTTGTGCTATACGTTCAAGACAAAGCCGGCGACGAGAACTGGCATGTCCACGCGGTAGAGCCCGAGGGAGCGTCGCAAGGTGCTTTACCCAGGGCGCGTGATCTGACCCCCTACAAGAACGTGCAAGCGCGCATCTACGCCGTGCCCGAGGCGACCCCGGACAAGATCATCGTCGGGCTGAACGATCGTGATCCTCAGGTCCACGATGTATATCGCGTCGATCTTCGCAGCGGCCGGCGCGAGTTGCTGCTGCGAAACGAGCAGAACGTGGCGGGCTGGCTGATGGATCTGCAAGGCAACGTTAGGTTGGGTGCGCGAGTAGGGCCGGATGGCAGCACGCACATCTTAAGGGTCGATGCGGACTCGCTAGCGGAGATTTATTCGTGCAGTAATGAGGAGACGTGCGGACCCATTCGGTTCCACAAAGACGGCCGGCGCATCTACTTGACGACAAACAAGGGGGAAGATGTCGACCTGATGCGACTCGTGCTATTCGATGTCGCTACGGGCGCCGAGGAGTTTGTTGAATCCGATCCAGAAGGCGAAGTCGACTTCGGCGGCGCGGAATTCTCCGATGTCACCGACGAACTGGTGGCGACTTACTACGTAGGTGATCGCCTGAGGATCTACCCCAAGACCGAGCAAGCCGCGGCCGACCTCGAGCTGCTGAAGAAGAAGCTGCCTGAGGGTGAACTGTCGATCGGCGCATCAACCGAAGACGAGACGCTGTTCATCGTGAGCGTTACCAGCGACGTCGATCCCGGTTCGACGTACCTCTACAACCGCACCAGCGGCGATGTGGAGCTGCTTTATCGTTCGCGGCCCGGACTGCCTGGCGAGCATCTGGCGAATGTAAAACCGATTCGTTATGAGGCACGCGACGGTCTGGAGATACCTGCCTACCTGACCGTTCCGCGCGGAGCCAGGGCCAGGAGACTACCGGTTGTGATCTTGCCGCATGGTGGCCCGTGGTCGCGCGACACTTGGGGTTACGACCCTTACGCGCAATTCCTCGCGAATCGCGGCTATGCGGTCCTGCAGCCGAATTTTCGTGGTTCGACCGGCTTCGGCAAAGTCTTCCTCAACGCGGGCAATAGAGAATGGGGTACTGGGGCGATGCAGCATGACATCACGGATGGGGTCCGTTATCTGATCGATGAGGGGATTGCCGATCCTACCCGTGTGGCGATTTTTGGAGGATCCTACGGCGGCTACGCGACGCTGGCGGGTCTCACGTTCACACCGGACCTGTACGCTGCAGGCGTTTCCTACGTTGGACCGTCCAACCTGATCACGTTGCTCGAGTCAATCCCGCCTTACTGGGCGCCTATCAAGAAGATCTTCGATGTGCGGGTCGGAGATCCGAATGACCCGGCCGATCGCGAGCGCTTGATGGCACAGTCTCCATTGTTCTTTGCCGACAAGATCAAGGCGCCGCTGCTGGTCGTCCAGGGAGCGAACGATCCGCGTGTGAAGAAAGCGGAATCCGAGCAGATCGTGGTGGCCCTGCGCGAATTGGGGAGGGAAGTGGAGTATATGTTGGCGAGCGATGAGGGCCACGGGTTTGCGGGCCGCGAAAACCGACTTGCGGTTGCGACCGCGATGGAACAGTTCTTCGCGCTTTACCTTTCAGGCCGCCGTCAGGACGACATCCCAAGTGACATCGCCGCACGATTGGCTGCGCTGACGGTTGATGTGAACGCGGTTAAGTTGCCGACGAATAGTGTGGCGGCGATTGTGGCGGAAACCGCACCGTTACCCGCGGCGAGCGGTTCCGTGATCACGGCAGGCACATCGCGTTATAACACGAAGCTCGAAGTGCAGGGGCAACAACTATCGATAGAGACGGTTCGCACGATCGAGGCAAGTTCAGCAAACGGCCGCAGGGTTTGGCGCGTGATCGAGCATTCGACCCTGCCGATGGGCACCGTTGCTGACACACTGGAGCTTGATAAGCGGTCGCTCATACCGCTGAGTCGGCGAATGGGTGGCATGGGCTTGTTGAGGCTCAGCTACTCGAGCACGGCGGTCACTGGCGACATCGGCATGCCCGGCCAGACTACAGCGATCGACGTCAAGCTCAAAGCTCCCGTCTTCGCGGACGGATCGGGCCTCGAGATCTCGCTGGCTGGATTGCCGCTTCTGCTGGGTTATGAGACGACACTGCGAACCTTCGATCCGGAAATGCAGCGAGTCAGGAAGTTCAAGCTGACGGTCAGTGGGCGCGAGAAAGTGAAGTGCGCGGCGGGCACATTCGACAGCTTCGTCGTTCAGCTGTTACCGCTCGACGATGAGGAGAGCGGCACCTCGACGTTGCACGTAATGCAGGACGCGCCACATCATGTGGTGCGCCGCGAGTTCCGCTTACCCGCGAGTATGGGTGGGGGAACTGGTCTGAAAGAGCTTGCTGCTTTGGGAGCCGATGCCACGGGTTGAGGTGATCGCACTCCCTGCTTTCTGCGGCGGCGCCCGCGCCAGCGGCGGGCGCCGCTCGCTTCGGAGAGCCGTAGCTGGAAGGACCGTGTCGCAGCTGCGAGCTGCGGCGCTAAGTTGGACTTCAGTGCGCTATGGCTCCCAGCCGGCCCTGTGACTCGGGGGGATCATGCCTGTTCGACTGACGAGCCCTGCGTTCAATGACGGCGAGTCCATCCCGGCCCGCTTCACCTGTGATGCCGAGAACGCCTCTCCGCCTCTCAAGTGGATGGGTGTTCCGACAGCTGCGAAGAGCCTCGCCTTGATCTGCGACGATCCCGATGCTCCGGTGGGCACATGGGTACATTGGGTTCTCTACGATCTATCGCCCAAGTTTCTAGAACTCCCCGAGGCCATTTCGCCGGGTGAAGTGACCCCGCAAGGCGCGAAACAGGGCATCAACGACTTTCGGCGCAGCGGTTACGGTGGTCCGTGCCCGCCGCCGGGAGCGCCGCACCGCTACTTCTTCACGCTGTATGCCCTCGATATCGAACCCGGCTTGCCGGCCGGGGCGACGAAAGCCGATTTGCTGCGCGCACTCGAAGGTCATGTGCTGGAGGAGGCAAAGCTCGTCGGCCTCTACCAGCGACGGCGCTAGCTGCGGCGTGTTTCCCCGAGGACCGGGAGGTAAGCGCGCCAGGGGCCGACCTCTTCCGAGAGGCCTTTTGCGAGGACGCGGGCGGTTTGCGAGATATGTCCAAGGTCATGGACCGCCCAGGTTGCCAGCAGTTGCCTCACAGTGACCGTGCCGAGTTCCGGATGCGTTCCCGCAAGCTCCAATTGCGCAGGCTGAAGGTCGAGTCGCAGAAGTTGCTCCAAGTTGCGGGTTCTTAATGACTCGAAGGTGTTGAGTAACTCCTCCAAAGACTTTCCGCGGTTCCGCTCAAGCTGAGCGAAGCGATCGAAGGGCGTGAAGGGCCGCGTCTCGCCGTGTTCGAGAATGATCAGGAGTCGTGGTATCCAGTCTGTTTCATCACCGTGGATCAGGTGTCCAATGATGTCAAAAGGACTCCATGTGTCTGGACCTTCGTCAAGGGTCACCCAGGTTGCGGAAAGTCCGCTGAGCATAGCACGTAGAGCGGCGGGTGTCTGCTCGAGGATCTCGATGGTTCGGTCGAGACGGAATTCCATCTCTCTACCCTTTACGTGTTCGGCCGATCGTGCCGGCGCGCGATTAGAATCAGGAGTGCGACCGCCAAGCTCGCCAAAACCAGAGTGAGCAGAGGCTGCTGGGCGTAGAGTCTTGCGATGCCCTCGCCCGTGTACACGAAGAGAATCGTCGCCGGCAGGATGCCGATCGCTGTGGTCCAGACGAAGGTCCGGCGCCGACAGCCCGTCAGCCCCAGACCCCAATTGAGGGCCGTGAAAGCGACAGCAGGAATCAGGCGGGCCATTAACAAGCCGGGCCAGCTTACCACTCGGACCATGGAATCGACCCGTGAAATCGCCCGGCCCGGGACGAAGCGCCTGACCGCAGGGCGCCCGAATCGCCGAGAGATCTCGAAGCTCAGTTGTGCACCCACCATCGCACCGGTCCAGGTGATGATCGTGCCGGGCAGGGGACCGAAGAGCATTCCATTCATCGCCGCGGGTATCTCAGCCGGAATAGGGAGCAAGGCGACGGCGGCCATCAAGAGCACGGCCAGCGGGTAGCCCCATACCCCGAGCTCACGCAGCCAGTATTCCACCGCCTGGGCGAAGTCGCCCATCAGCGATCTGCACGGAAGTTGACGGTCATAACTGCCCTACGCTCAGAGTCAGTAACTGGTGTCAAACAGCCAGCGCACGTGGCGACGCCGACGCAGCCGGCAACCCTGCGGCCTCTCAGTGCGTCTAATCCGGTGAGAGAGGGATGAAACCTGAACGGCTTGCTCCGCGTAGAGTGTGAAGAGGACTCTAATGCGACCGATCAGGCCGTCAGGCCGAAAGGTAAGAAAAGGAGTTCTCCCTCCTGCCCAGGTGGCACTGGGCAACATAATCCTCTGAAAGTCCTACCACCAAGCTCCGCAAGGAGTGGGGGCCGCTCGCTGGGTCGCGTCGGCCCCCTTCTTTTATCGAGGCACTTGAGCCGTCAATCCGCGTCCCCACGCTTGAGACGCTCGAGTTGTCGGCGCTCCTTCTTGCTCGGTCGGCCCTTAGCTCGAAATTCGTAACTCGGTGCCGCCTTTCTTTGGCTAGCATGCAACCGGCGAGCCTCGATGCTCTCCGTCGTTTCCTCGAAGAGGTGGGCGGCTTCAGCGGCAGGTCCCCGGTGTTCCGATAACCCGCGCACGATCACGTGATACTCGACCTGGCCTTTGCGCAGACGAAGGCGATCACCAATATGGACGCCGGATGCGCGCTTGGCACGCCGGCCGTTGACCTGCACCTTTCCGCCGCTAATCGCTCGCCCCGCCAGTGAGCGCGTCTTGAAGAACCGGGCCGCCCATAGCCACTTGTCCAGGCGTACCGTTTCGGATCCCATTCTCGTCATTCGATAGTATCAGGTCGCAGTACGAGGGCGACTATTACTAGCTTGCTGCCCTCACTCATCGTCGCATCCACCGGGCGGACATGCAACGGGAAGCGTCTCCAGGGCTTCCCTTGAACCCACAAAGTGAGCATCTTTCGAGCCGTTTTGCCATCGACAGTATGATGTCCCGGAGCCGCAGGGCTTTGTGCGCGGGCCGTTTTCCAAGGTTCCGGGCTTCTCAGCTGTTCTGGGCCATGGCGCTCGGGCCGCGGGCGCTTGGCGATACTCCGCAATTGCCGGAACTACTTAGCGTGGTGACGAAAAGTGAAGCTATCTGACACGGCAATCCGCCGGCCGGTGCTGGCTGCTATGATGAGCACGGCCCTCGTGCTGTTCGGAGCGATCGGTTACTTCCGGTTGCCGGTGCGTGAGTTTCCGGACGTCGATGCGCCGATCGTCTCTGTCACGACGGTGCTGCGCGGGGCAAATCCGCGCGTCATCGAGTCGACAGTGACGGATATTCTCGAAGAGGAACTCAGCACGATACCTGGCCTGCGGACGCTGACCAGTTCCAGCGCCGAGCAGGTCAGCAACATCTCACTCGAGTTCACGCTCGATCGAGATGTCGAAGCCTCGGCGCAAGACGTGCGCGATAAGGTCTCGCGGGTCCGCGGGCTGCTTCCTCAAGAGATCGAAGAGCCGGTCGTGACCAAGCAAGATGCGGATGCGCAGCCGTTCTTCTGGTTGTCGCTGTCCGGAGAGAACTACGATCTGCTACAGCTGTCGGACATTGCGGATCGAACCGTCAAATCGCGTCTGCAGACTTTGTCAGGCGTGGGCCGGGCCCAGGTCTTTGGCGAACGACGGTACTCGATGCGCGTCTGGCTTTCGCCGGCCGAATTGTCGGCACGTGGTCTAACGGTGCAAGACGTCGAAAACGCGATCCGCAGCCGCAACGTCGAGATTCCCGCGGGGAGGATCGAGTCGGAACGGCGTGAGTTCACGGTTCGTTCGCTTGGTGAGCTGAAGACACCTCAGGAATTCTCGAACCTGAACGTGAGTAGCGAGAACGGCCAGCTGATCAAGCTGCGCGACCTTTCCAGAGTTGAGCTGGGTCCGGAAGATGAACGGAGCACGCTGCGCTTCAAAGGCTCGTCCGCGGTCGCCATAGGAGTTATCAGGCAGTCGAAAGCGAATCTCATCGAGGTGTCAGACGCGATTCGCGGCGAACTGCCGGCAATCAATCAAGCGTTGCCGCCGGGCGTGCAACTCGACATCGCCTTCGACTCTTCGATCTTCGTTCGCCGCTCGATCCAGGAGGCACAGGAAACCCTACTGCTGGCAGCTGTGCTAGTCGTTCTAATTATCTTTGTTTCGCTGCGAAACATAAAAGCCACGATCATTCCGGCCCTGGCGATCCCAACCTCGATCGTGTCGGCGTTCGGGCTGATGTACTTCTTGGGGTTCACGATCAACAACCTGACGCTGCTCGCCTTGATCCTTTCCATCGGCATCGTCGTGGACGATGCGATCATCGTCATGGAGAACGCCTACCGTCATCAGGAAGAGCTGGGCGAAGATCCGGAGACGGCAGCGATCAAAGGGACGCGTGAGATCGCCTTCGCGGTGATAGCAACGACTGTTGCGCTCGTCGCCGTCTTTTCGCCACTCGCATTTCTCCAGGGCACGACCGGTCGGCTATTCAACGAATTCGGAATCGCGATGGCGGGCGCGGTTGCGATCTCGAGCTTCGTCGCGCTGACGTTGACCGCGATGACATCGGCGAAGATCCTCCGCGTGCCAAAGAGCCACTGACGCGTTTTCATGGCCTTCGAGAAGGGCTTTCTAGGCCTCTCGTCCGGTTACTCGCGCAGTCTGGTTTGGACGATGCGACACCGTTGGTACGTCATCGCTGCAGCTCTGGCAGTGGTCTTGCTTGCCGTGGTCGTGTTCCGGGCACTGGATCGGGAGTTCGTGCCGCCGGAAGATCGCGGCTGGTTCGTCGTGATTACGGTGGCACCCGAGGGGGCTACCCTGGCTTACACGGACGGCTATCAGAAGCAGATCGAGGAAGTGCTGGGGCGGACGGAAGACATCGAGGCGTACTTCAGCGTCGTCGGTTTTGGCGGACGCGTCAACAGCGGAATCATCTTCACCCGTCTTGTCGACTGGTCGGAGCGGGATCGGTCGGTTCAGGAAATACTGGGCGAGGTCCAGCCGCAGCTCTTCGGCATCCCTGGCGTTTTCGCGTTCGCCAATAACCCGCCGGCTTTCGGTTTTGGCAGTCCGGTGCAATTCGTCATCCGCCACCCAGACTTCGATTCGCTGGCTGTCGGGATGAATCGTCTGCTGGAACGTGCCCGCGCCGTCCAGGGCTTGATCAACGTCGATACCGACTTGCGGGTCAACAAACCCGAGCTGACGGTGAGTTACGACCGTGACCGAGCCGAAGATCTCGGCGTGGAGATCCGCGATGTCTCGGCAACGCTGCAGACGCTTTTGGGCAGCCGATGCGTAAGCACGTTCACCCGCGCGAACAAGCTCTATGATGTCATCGTGCAGCTCGAGCCTGAGGCGCGATCGACACCCAGCGACATGGCTGGTCTGTATGTCCGCGGCCGTGACGGTGCGCTGGTCAAGCTAGATGCCGTGACACGTATCGACGAGGGTGTCGGACCGCGCCAGCTGAATCACTTCAACCGAGTCCGGTCGGCGACATTGACAGGGAACCTGGCGCCGGGCTTCACACTCGGTGCGGCAATCGATTCGCTCAGCGCCGCCGCCAGCGAGGTTCTGCCTGGCGGCAGCAGCGTGGCCTTAGCCGGCGAATCGCGGGAACTCGAGGAGAGCGGTAGCGCATTGTACTTTGCCTTTATCCTCGCCCTGGTCGTCGTGTTCATGGTCCTGGCCGCACAGTTTGAATCGCTCGTCCACCCGTTCACCGTGCTTCTATCAGTGCCGTTGGCCGTGACGGGGGCGCTCGTGACACTCTACCTCGCCGGTTCAACGCTCAATCTGTACAGCCAGATCGGGATGATCCTGCTGATCGGGCTGGTCAGCAAGAACTCGATTCTGTTGGTCGAGTACGCCAATCAGCTCAAGGCGAAGGGGCTCGGGTCCATCGAGGCGATGCTCGAATCCGGCAGAATCCGCTTGCGCCCGATCTTGATGACCGCGGTGGCGACGATCATCGGGGCGACGCCGATCGCCTTCGGCCTCGGCGCGGGTTCGGCCAGCCGCCGGCCACTCGGCTATGCGATCGTGGGTGGCCTGTTGTTCTCGACCGTTCTGACCTTGTACCTCGTGCCGGTCGTGTATGTCATGCTTGACGCTCTGCAGGCGCGTGCCAAAGGGCCAGCGACGGCGCTCGAACCTATGGAGGCGGAGGTACGATGATTCTAGCGATCGTCGCTCTCTTACAGGTTGCGGTTCCGACTCCCGTGCCTGGTCACAGCCAGGTGACGACCGCCACGTTACCCGTGCTCGAAGATACTCTACCGCAAGTGACCCTGAGACAGGCGCTGCGCGCGGCTGCGCAACTCGACCCGAGCTATGTGGCGGCACTCGCTCAAGTCGAGGACGCCGAGTGGGTTCGGAGATCAGCATACGCGGTCTTCGTGCTTCCCTCGGTCACCGCACAGACGTCGTTGACGAAGTCTAATCAGGAGTTCTTCAACCTCGGTACGGGAGGTTTGACATCACAGATCGTCGACGCGCGGATAGAGGCGCGCTATGACCTGTTTCGCGGTGGCTCGAAAATCTTCGAGCTTGTCAGAGCTCGTGCCGAACTGGAGGGCTCGCGCGCCAATGAAGTGCAAGCACGGTTCAGCTCGGCGCTGCTGACGGAGTCGGATTTCTATGATGTGCTGGCTCAGAAGGAGTTGTTGCGTGTGTCAGCCGAGCGCGTCCGCCGTGCCGAAGAGCAATTGGCGGTCGCGCGAGCCAGAGTGGTCTCCGGTGCTGCCGTGAGAACCGATTCGCTGCAACTCCTGCTTGAGCTGACTCGCGCCAGTGTGGAATTGCTGAGGCAGCGCGCCAGCCTGCGAGTGGCACAGGTGCAATTGGGCAGACGCGTCGGCAGGCCGGGCCCGGTGGACGCCGTGCCGGTCGATACCTCACCGATGCTCGAGCTGCCGATCAGCGAAGACAGCGCGGTGGCGGAGGCGCTGGCTGCTGGCCCGGCTTACAAGACGGCAAAAGCGGATGAGCGGGCGGCGGATGCCGCGGTTAAGGCGGCGCGCGGCGTCTACCTGCCACAGGTCAGTCTCTTCGCCTCACGGCAGGGCTTTGACGAACGCTTTTTCCCTGACGCCACCTCCCGCACCGTCTGGGGTTTCCAGGTCAATCTGCCGATCTGGAACGGCGGGCAGCGTGAAGTCGAGCTTACCCGAGCCCGCACCACGCGCGATGTTGCGCGAGCCGTCCGGCGTGACACCGAATTGGCGGTGCGACGCGACGCGATCGCAGCCTATGAGGCGTATAACACGGCGCGGGCGAGCGTTGAGCTGGCCACACAAGCGGTCATAGTCGCACGCGAGAACTTGGATGTGCAGGCGACGCGCTACCGAGCCGGTGCAACGACGATCCTGGACCTGTTGGCGGCCCAAGTGTCTTTATCCGAGGCTGAAGCTGATCTCGTGCAGGCGCGCTACGCGAACCGACTTGCTATGGCGGGACTCGAGGCCATCATCGGTCGACGTTTGTACGACAATAAGGATTGATGCGAATGAGAAACATATATGCGTTGGTTCTGACCGCGATTGCGGCGGCGGCCTGCTCAAGCGCCGAATCGAACAACTCAGAAGGTGCGTCTGGCCAAGGCGGCGCGCCGCCGGGCTTACCGGTCGAAGTCGCCGTCGCACGCCAGGACACGGTCGTAGATGCGATCGTAGCCACTGGCCAGATCGAGGCCCTTCAGTCCATCGATCTCCGTCCGGAGGTCGACGGGCGGCTGGTCCGGATACTCGTGAGAGAAGGCGCCGAGGTCAGTCAGGGAACGCCACTCTTCAAAGTCGATGACGCAGAGCTGCAGGCTCAAGTCGCCCGCCTCGAAGCCGAGCGGGACCTGAGCGAACAGGCCCTGAAACGTACCCGTGAGCTTCTTCAGCAGAAGGCTTCGTCGGAGGCAGACCTCGAACGGGCCGAGGCAGCAGCGCGTAGCACACGTGCGCAGTTGCAGCTGCAGCAGCTGCGTCTCGACCGTACGTTGGTTCGGGCTCCCTTTTCCGGCCTGGTGGGCGAGCGGTTCGTGAGCCTCGGTGATTACGTCAGCACTTCAACGCGACTGGTTACGCTTCAGACTATCGATCCTCAGCGCGCCGTGTTCAGTGTGCCGGAGCGCTACGCCCAGCGACTCCGTCTGGGGCAGGAAGTCAGTTTCAGGGTGGCTGCGCTCCCAGAGACCCTATTCACCGGCAAGGTAGATTTCGTCGACCCTGTGGTTCAGCTTCCCGCTCGCACCATAACGGTCAAGGCGGAAGTACCTAACCGTGGACGGGATCTCAAGTCCGGGATGTTCATCGAGGCGCGACTCGCCACCGGTGTGCGTCCCGATGCGACCTTGATTCCCGAGGATGCGATACTCCCGCTACAGGGTGCGGCGTTTGTCTGGGTGATCGTCGATGGCAAGGCGAGCCGCCGCCAGGTCGACCTCGGGGTGCGTATTCCAGGTTTCGTAGAAGTGCAACAGGGTATCGAACCGGGTGATCAGGTCGTCGTCGGTGGCCTCGAGCGTCTCACCGAAGGGATGCCGGTGATGGCAACGTTGGTCGAACGTTAAGCCCGCGCCTAACCCGGGCTCTCCAGGTGCGCTTTGTGCCGGTGGCTTGACGCCCGGGCACGGCCACCTGACGTTAAAGTACAGATCCAACCTCTTGTGCCCATTCACAGGGGAAAACCCATGTACGCGATAACCGGGGCTTCCGGGAACACCGGGCGCGCAGTCGCCGAAGCGCTAATTGCAGCGGGCAAAGACGTTCAGGTCATTGGCCGGAGCGAGAAGCGGCTGCAACCGCTTGTGGATCTAGGGGCTCAGGCGCATGTCTGCACGCTCGACGACGCGCAGGCGATGACCATCGCGTTCTCCGGTGCGGTCGGTGTCTACTGCATGACTCCCAATCACCTGACTGCAGCAGATTTCCATGCCCACCAACGGCACGTCGGCGAAGCGCTTGCCGCGGCGATCCACAAAGCTGGTGTAGAGTTCGTCGTCAACTTGAGCAGCATCGGTGCGCAGCATAGATCGGGGACCGGCCCGATCAAGGGCTTGAGCGAGCAGGAAGCACGGCTCGATGCGCTGAAGGGGGTCAATGTGATGCACCTTCGGCCAGGCTTCTTCATGGAAAACCTGTTCATGACCATCGACGCGATTCGCAAGATGGGCGTGGTCGGAACCCCGGTGCGGGCTGATCTAGCGATGCCGATGATCGCGACGCGTGACATCGGCAACTTTGCGGCCGATCGATTACTGGCTCTCGACTTCTCCGGCAAGATCACACGCGAACTGCTTGGACCTAAGGACATCACGTTGGCCCACGCGACCCAAGCCATCGCTACGGCGATCAGCAAGCCAGATCTGAAGTACGTGGAGTTGACCTATGACGATTTTCGCAAGGCGATGATTGACAAAAGAGTTAGTCCGGCGGCCGCGGCCGTGTTTAGCGAACTCTATCGCGGCATCAACGAGGGGCTTGTCGTGCCGACCGAGGAGCGTTCGCCGGACAACACGACGCCCACGACGATCGAGGAGTTCTCCAAGGCGTTCGCCTCGATCTATGGGGCGCAGGGATCGTAGCGAGACCGCTGGCAAAAACGACGCCCTCCGGCGCGGAGCGCCGCCGGAGGGCTTTCTGTAACAAGGCTAGTCTTTCGGCTGCAATCGTTTAGCCGCGAGCCTCAGCGTAGCGCTTGCTCACTGCATTCCAATCGATTGTGCTCCACCACGCCTCGATGTAGTCAGGGCGCCGGTTCTGGTACTTTAGGTAGTAAGCGTGTTCCCAAACGTCCAATCCGAGAATGGGCGTTCGCCCATCCATCAGTGGGCTGTCCTGATTCGCTGTGCTCTCAACCACCAACTTGCCGTTTGAGCCAACCGACAACCAGCCCCAGCCGCTTCCGAAACGTGTCGCAGCGGCGTTGCTGAACTGCTCTTTGAATTTGGCGAAGCCGCCGAGTTCGCCGTTTATCGCCTTAGCCAGATCAGCAGTGGGCTCGCCGCCCCCCTTGGGGCTCATGATGGACCAGAAAAGCGTGTGGTTTGCGTGGCCGCCGCCGTTGTTGCGAACCGCCGTGCGAATCGCTTCCGGCACCTTGTTGATTTGGCGGAGGAGATCCTGAACGCTCTTGCTCGCCAGGTCGGAATGCTTCTCGAGGGCCGCATTCAGTTTGCTTACGTACCCTGCGTGATGCTTGCCATGATGGATACGCATGGTCTGCTCATCGATATGCGGTTCAAGAGCATCGTAATCATAGGGCAGTTTCGGGAGTTCGTGAGCCATAGTACCTCC
The DNA here is from genome assembly GCA_041617795.1 of Gemmatimonadota bacterium. Taxonomy (GTDB): domain Bacteria; phylum Gemmatimonadota; class Gemmatimonadetes; order Palauibacterales; family KS3-K002; genus JBFJOD01. The sequence continues at coordinate 21,902 of JBFJOD010000002.1, forward strand.
TTGAGGTCGGGGCATGGTTCCCAGTGTCAGGTGAACTCCTATTCTAAAGTGGAACTGCCGCCGGCCGCAATCAGCGGCGGCGATGAAAGTCTCGCTGGCGACTTGGGGCGGTGCCGGAAAACTTGCAGAGGGTCGAGCAGTTCGGTATACGTTCGGGAAGTCTGCGGACTCCCCCTAAAACCACTCAAATGTGAGCGAAATGCATGTTCTTGGGACTCAGAACGGTTGCCTATCAAGTGGCGGACCTGGCGGCGGCGAAGGGGTGGTACAGCGAAGCGCTAGGGTTCGACCCGTATTTTGATGAGCCATACTATGTCGGCTTCAACGTCGGCGGATTCGAGCTTGGCCTCGTCCCGTACGAAGACGGTCAACCGAGCGGCGCTGGCTCGACGACCGTCTACTGGGGGGTCGAGGATGTACGATCCGCAATGTCGAGGTTACTCGAGCTCGGCGCGAGCGTGCATGGCGACATTCAGGATGTGGGGGAAGGCATTCTGGTGGCTTCGCTGATCGACCCGTTTGGCAACCTGCTGGGAATCATTCAGAACCCACATTTCAAGCTCGAGCCCTAAGCCACCAGGGTGATTGCGGCTAGGTCGCGGCCTCAGGGTGTCCAGGTCCAGAAGCTAGGTCCGATTCGGAGATTATGAAGCCAGGTATCCGGCCAGGAATAGCGGAGCAGCACTGCCAGCCAGCCGTGCGAGAGCGCCAGAGTGAAAAGGTTCGGCTGGCGGTGGAACAGCCGACACCAGGCGTAGCCGCCCACGAGCGTCACAAGCGCCAGGGTGAGGTTGGGCCAATGCAGGGAAGCGAAAAGCAGCGCAGCCACCATCGCTGACATTGAGGTGCTGAGCGTCGTGTCGCGCAGGCGTTTGAAGGTAAATGCCTGCATCGCGTATTGCTGCACCAAACCCCACGCCGGATAGAGTAGTAAAGCACTGGCCACATCAGGGTGCCAGTTGGGGCCGGCGCCTGCCAGTAATCCGATTGCGACCACGACGGCCGCAGCGATCACTGTAGCCAGGCCGACCTCACGGGCCGAGGCCCAGATATTGTCAAACCGCAAGCCCAGATCGATCAGACGATCGCTGTGCAATAAATTCGAGAGGAATGGAATTAGGACGATGACGATCAGGAACGGAGTCCTGAGCAAGTCATTTCGGGTTGGCTGAACGATCCAGACGTAAACCAGCGCGAGGCCGACGAAGAAGAGCGGTTCGAGCCAAGGCAATGCTATGAGTGAGTTCTTGAGCTTGGCGACTGTCTTCATTTCCCGACCGAGTGACACGGATGACCGGCCTGAGCCGTGCGGCCCAACACGGCCGGAGGAGTACGTCTTCGGGGAGCGGTTCGCAACCACCGGTAACGGGCCCCGGCCGAACAATTGCCCTAATGTTATGATTACGCTATAGATACGCCTGGAATGTAGCCCGCCTTTCCAATCTTGGAGGATTTCAGGGTATGCAGCGACGGGGCTCCGGAGACAACATGGCCACGCCTCCCGGGGAGGACACGCCGAGCCGGCCGCTTCGCTTCCGCACGGAGTCCCAAGTCGGTCGCGACTCGATGGAGCGACGCTGGGCGGGGATCTATTCGTATGGCGAGGGCTGGGCGCGTTTCGGTATCGTCGTTGACCTGGCGCTCAACACCCTCACGCTTCAGCGCTCACCCGACGCTGACTACGGAGCCCTGCTGTCGGAGCTTGCTGGGAAGTCGTCTGGTCGCTCGCCGGCGGCTCAATCACCCGAGTCACGTGTGAGCAAGCTTAGCCTTGATGCGGAACTCGTCGGCCTGAAGCTGAGCCGTGCGAGCGCCGGGGCGTTCCAGGCCGACCCGGCCGGGGACTGGGTCGTCATTCAGGCGTTCATTCCCGGAGGGACCGACTCATTCCTTTTGGGATTGAACGATCGGTTGGCGTCTGGTGAGATCTACATTCCAACCGCCAAGTCGGTCCCGGCGGTGATGCAAGCCCTGATTCGGGTTTTCGGGTGATCAGGGCCGCCAGCGCCCGGAAGGGCTGCCGACTTCCCGTGCGCGTGTGACCACGTCCCGAAAGCTCTGCCCCAATACTGCCGTGGCTTCAGCCAGCGACGCGAAGCTCGTCGTGTCCTGCATGTAACCGCCCTCTTCCGCGTACGTCGCCATCACGGTCAGGCTGCCGTCTTCGTGAACCTGCCACTTGGCCCAAAGAAGCTGCCGTCGCTCTTCAGTATCGCCCATCGATCCTAATCGGAGTTGTGAAGCGGAGCCGCGATCCTCGCTGATCGGTACCGCCAATGGTGCCGAACCTGCCACCGGCCGTCAATCTGGCCGGCCGGTTCGTTTCCGGATAGACGCGGGTCATGATACTTTCGGATGCTAAGGCGGCCTCCGCCCGCATCGAAATGCTGGTCGCGGTTGCCAATGAATCGCTCAACCCGCCTCGGGAAGTGAGAGGGGACTGGAGGAGTTGTAATGTCGAATCTCAGCGGCGATAAAAAACAGCTGATCCACCGCGTCTCTGGAATCGAAGGCCACGTGGGATCGCTCAAGAAGATGATCGAGAGTGACCGGGAGGCGCTGGAGATTCTGATGCAATTGTCGGCGATTCGCTCGGCGTTGGAACGCCTTTCTTTCATCGTGTTCGAGGAGTTTGTCGAGCTGTGCCTGGACACGATCGGCGAAGGAGAACAGCAGGAAGCGGTGGCCGCGATCCGCGGGGCGATGCAGACGCTGCTGTAACCGACCCGCCCCCCAGGGGGCCGGGGGTCGGACCTGTCCCCAGACCTGCCACCTGCCTTAATATCCGCTGGTTCGTTTGCGGCCGACGCGAAGCGCGGCGCGTCGCTACTGCCCACGACATCGCGGAGAATCGCTCATGTTGGAGATCGACGGTCGGAAGCTCACATTGGAGGACGTGGAGCGAGTTGCTCGGGGCGAGGAAACAGACATACGGCTGAGCGAGGACGCTGGCGAATCGATCGATGCCTCGCGCCGAGTTGTTGAACGCGCCCTCCTGGACAGCGAGCGGATCTACGGCGTTACTACCGGGTTCGGCCGGCTATCGGAAGTGTTGATCCCGGCGCCGCGCCGGCTCGAGGTACAGGTGAATCTGATTCGCAGTCACTCCAGTGGGTTCGGCACGCCGCTGGGCCGCGAGGTGAGCCGGGCCGTGATCTTGCTAAGGGCAAACTCGCTGGCGCGAGGCAACTCGGGAGTCCGGCGCGAGATCGTGGAGTTGCTGCTCGCCTTCCTGCAAGCGGGAATCGATCCGCTGATCCCCGAGTTCGGCTCGGTGGGGGCAAGCGGCGACCTGGCGCCCTTGGCCCAGGTGGCGCGGTGCCTGATGGGTGAGGGTCTGGTTCACGGAGAAGTGGGACCCGAATCGACGGATGCGGCCCTTAAGCGCGCCGGCCTGCAGCCCGTGCAGGTGCGCGAGAAGGAGGGCTTGGCGCTCATCAACGGCACGCAGGCGACCAGCGGACTTGGCGTGTTGTCGCTGCTCCGTGCCGAGTCGGCGTTGGAAACTGCGGAGCTGGCCGGTGCGATGTCGCTGGAAGCGTTACGCGGTACGCCGACCCCTTTCGATGAGCGGGTACACGCGGCCCGGCCTCATCCGGGCCAGCTGACCAGCGCCGCCTGCCTGCGATCGTTGCTGGCAGACAGCGAGATTCGGGAGTCGCACCGCTACGGCGATCCACGCGTCCATGATGCTTATTCGTTGCGTTGCATGCCGCAGGTTCACGGAGCGGCGCGCGACGTGTTGGCCTTTGTCCGGCGGGTTCTCGAGATCGAGATCAACAGCTCGACGGACAATCCGCTGGTCTTCGCCGACGGTGATATCTTGAGCGCTGGCAACTTCCACGCCCAACTAGTCGCCGAGGCTCTCGATTTCTTGACGATCGCGGTGACCGATCTGGCATCGATCAGCCAACAGCGAATCGAGCGTCTGCTGAACCCGGACCTCTCAGGACTGCCGCCGTTCCTGGCCAGGGACCCAGGTGTAGAGTCAGGCTTTATGATCGCGCAGGTCGCCGCCGTCGACGTATTGGCCGAGATGCGAGTCCTGGCGCACCCCGCCAGCGTTGATTCGGTCACGACAAGCGCGAACAAAGAGGACCATGTCTCCATGGGGATGGCTGCGGCGCGCAAAGCCTGGCGAGCGGTCGCCTGCCTGCAGTACGTGCTGGCGGTGGAACTGATGTGTGCGGCTCAGGCGCTCGAGTTTCTCAAGCCATTGACGCCGGGTGCCGGCGTCTTCAAGGGCTACGAGCTGGTGCGTCAGCATGTCGCTCCGCTCGAGGGAGACCGGGTGCTGACCGACGACATCGAGCAGCTGCGTCACCTGGTCGATGGCGGTACGCCACGCGACCTGGTGCTCCAGTTCCACTAGCAGACAACACCTCGCTGGAACGCCGCTGAAACCGAGAGAATCACGACATCGTAGTTGACACTGTATTCAGACCCGAGGTACAGCGAATGAATCTGGTGTCGTGGATCCTTCTCGGCTTAATCGCGGGCACGCTCGCCCGCGTGCTCCACCCCGGTCGCGACCCGGGTGGCTGTATCACCACAATCCTCTTGGGTATCGGCGGAGCGCTGGTTGGCGGTTACATCGGAACCATGCTCGGATGGGGGCGGGTCAGCGGTTTCGATCTTCGCTCTCTAGCACTGGCGGTGATCGGCGCGCTGATACTGCTGATCGCCCGCCGCATGCTCTTCGGCAAATCACGCTAAAACTTCAGTTAGTTCCCTTACCAACCTGACATGCCGCGCAGCCGGGAGAAGGGGCATTCTCCTATCGCTCCACAGCGAAAACATTTGCGACAATTTGCAAAGGTTGACCGGTCAGATTGTCTGCTGTGGTCGAAAACGCTTGCTGCAACAGGCGCTCTGTTTTGGCATGAAGATGGCAACTTGTCCACCACGCAATTCGTCACGAGGGTAACGAGACAGATCGACGAGGGCGGCAATGGGCCTACTAAAATGTAGGAGAGGGTACACGCTGGTGGATGCGGCCGTGTTGCTAATGCTGATCGGGATCGTGCTGGGCACGACCGCGCCGCTCAGCCAGCGGATGATTGCCAAGTATCAGTTGAATAGCGCCGCACAGGTTCTCTCTTCAGATCTCGCCGCAGCAAAAATCCGGGCGATCCAGTCGAACGCCGTCGCCAGAGTTCTTCGTGAGTCGATTCGGAATTATCGGGTGGCTGGCGCTCCTCGTCAGCTTCCGGGCATGGTCGAGTTCGACGTGAGCAGTGCCGATTCGATGTCGTTCAACGGTCTCGGTGCCATTACCGCCGGTACCAGCCAACGGTTCGTCCTGGTGAATCGCTACGGCGACAGCCGCGAGATCCGCGTCTATGCCGCTGGCGGGCTCGAGGTCAAGCGACTGTGATGTCGAAGAGTGGCTTTAGCCTGGTGGAGCTGATGGTCGCCCTGGTGATCTTCAGTTTCGGGGTACTGGCGGGTTTTGCCTTGCTCGAGGGTGGTTTCCGCTTGGAGGGCAAAGCCGAGCTAGAAACGCAGATGACCATTGCCGCCGAGATGAAGATCGAGGAGCTGATGGCAATAGCGGGTACGAAACGGCCGGACACACTGGCGTTGGTGTTCGGTGGCGACCTCAACTCCAATGTTGGCGGGTATTGGGATACGGCAACGCTGGATGGTCGAACCTTCACGCGTCGTTGGCAGATGGAGGCCGGTCCGGCGGGCACCCGGCTGGCGCGTGTTCGGGTGCTGCCACAGTATCCGCCCGCCATAGGCGACGTTGAATTGCTGAGCTTTCTGATTCATGACTGACCTCGAATCGAGCGGCAGGCGATCGCACGAGGCTGCTGGGTTCAGCACACTGGCTATGATTGTCTCGCTGGCGCTGCTGGGATTCTTGCTGTCGCCGATTTTGGGCAGTGTCATGAGCGCGCAGCGGGGCTTTGTGGCGAATCGTCAGAAAGCGCGGGCGGCGAGCAGCGTTCGTTATGCGCATCTGGCGCTGACCCGGCTGATGCGCATCGCCGGTAGCAGTCCGGTTGGCAGTCCCATTCAAGCGATCGATCCGGATCCGCTGGCTGTAGGAGCCTTCAACAACATCAGGCTGCGGGCAGACTACAACCCGCCAGATGGCGACGTCGACGACCCGGGAGAGGACCTCGAATTCTACCTGCGGGGCGATACGATGTTCGTGCGGCCCGGTGGCGCTGAAGAGGAGCCTTATATCATCGGGGTCGATTCTTTGTCGTTCGAGTACTTCGACCGTGATGGAGCGGTGATCACGGATCCGGACCGTGTGCTGACACGGGCGATATCGGCGCAGGTGATGATCCGCGCGCGGGGCGAATCCACCGGAGATGCGACTGAACGTATGTTGGTCGGTCATGTCCGCCTACGAAACGGAAGGTGATTCGCATGACAGGGAGGGTGCGTTTCGATGAATCGGGTCTCGCCCTGGTCACCGTCCTTTTAGCGATGGCTCTCGTCACAGTCATTGGCGCTGCACTAACGGCCGTCGGCATCGTCGAATTCCGCTCCTCGATCAACCACCGGTCTGCGACGCGCGCTCTGCTGCTGGCCGATGCGGGCGCGACGCATGCCCAGGCGCTCCTACGCGGGCCCCTCGAAGGGTTGCCCTACACCGATGTCCTGCTCGGCGCCGACGGCGTCGCCGACACGGAGGACGACGGACTTCTCGTCGGCTTCGGCCTCGACAGCAGCGACGAGTTGCCGGACTCGGGAATCCCGTTGGGGGACGGCCGCTACTTCGTGACAATTATCAACGATCCTGGCGACCCCAGCGGCCATGTCTTGACCGATGACAACCATCGCTTCATTGCGGTCGGTCGCGGTGAGACTCTGGACGGTGGAATGGCCGAGATCAACGTGCTGCTGGCCGCGCCGGCATTCCCCGCGGTGGCGAGCAACGGTCCCCTGAGAGTGGTCGGCAGCCCAAGCGTGCTTGGCCCCTGTGCCGGTATACATGCTAACGACACGCTGACGGTCGATGGGCATCCGATTGTGGATGGACCGGTGACCTCCGCGGATACCGTGGTCATGCTTGACGGCGCCGTGGTATACGACGAAGACGGAGACACGGTGCCGCCGGGTTACGAACCACCCGTCGAGATTCCTGACCTGGACCCGTTGGATTTCTGCTATGCGGCCGATTTCGAACTCAAAGACGGCTGGGTAATTTCGATCGACCCGGACGATGCTTCGCGAGACAGTTCCTTTGCCGGTGGAAGCAAGGTGTTGGGTTGGCAGTGGGATGTGATCACTAATACTTATCAGCTGAAGGCTAGTGACGCTGTCGAAGGTACGGTCTGCGCTCACGGCAGCATCAAAGTAACGGGCAACCTCGGGAGCGTAGCGGATACTTTCGACATCACGATGCTTTCGACTGGATCGGTGCAGGTCGGCGGCACGCCGGTGGTTCAAGCCGACCACCCGGAGGATTTCCTAATCGTTGCCAAAGGCGATGTGAAGCTGAGCGGTACCTCGGGAGCCTCAACGCCTTACTATGGCGGGACGACCTACGCTGGCAGTCAGTGCCAGGTAAATGGCACACCGGACTATAACGGTAACATTCTATGTTACGATGCTGAGGATCCGTTCGGTGCGGTGGATCTGATAGATGAGAACTTGGTCAACGGACAGCCGGCTATAAACTACGATTGCACCGGCAAGCGCCGCCGCACGTTGGTCGCCGCTTGGTGGGAATCGCGGACAAACCAGTAGTCCGGCAGGAAGATTCGCGAGGTTGGAGAGGTGCGGGCGAGCACTGTGGCAGTGCTCGCCCTTGCTCGTTCAGGGGCTATCGCTTCACAAAGTCGGGCCAGAACAGCGTCCGGCCGCTGGACAGCCGTTGTCGCTCGCGGCGCGCCCGGTACATCGCGGCGTCGGCCTCTGCCACCACCGACTCCACGACGGCGGGGAAGTCCGGGAAGCCCAGCTCGAAAGGTGGGACATCGCCGGGATCGAGAGTCGCCGTGCCCATGCTCACACGCAGAGCGGGGAGGCTACTGGGCCACGAGCCCTTGCGATCGCTGGCCAGAGCGTCGCGCAGGCGGTCGGCAACGATCTTGACGCCTTCGTAGTCGGCGTCGATCAAGATGACCAAGAACTCGTCACCGCCGAAACGCCCGACGACATCGGAGTCGCGGACCTTCTGCTTGAGCAGGTTGCCAAGATGCCGGAGCGCACGGTCACCGACAACGTGACCGTGCTCGTCATTCAGCTTCTTGAACTGGTCGATGTCGAGCATTAGGGCGGAGACGGGCAGCGCTTTGCGCCAGGCTAGTTTGATCGTCTGGCGCAGCCGCTCGAGGGTGAAAGACTTCCGGAAGACGCGGGTGGTCGAGTCGACGGTTGCCAGCTCGTAGAGCACTGCATTGCGAATCGCGGCGGCAGCCTGGTTCCCGTATAGCTGCAGGACCTCCACGTCGCTTTCCCGGCTGCACGGCTTTTCCACATAGGCCAACCCCAGGACATGCTCGGCAAGGGCCAAGGGCAGAATGCCGTGCCGCGCGTCGAGCACATGACTGCGCTCTTCGAGCGCCCGTCGGACCATCTGCGCCGGGACCGCCTTGATGCGATCAACGGTCGTGCCTCGCGCATAAACGTCGGAATTGGCCGCGCCGATGACGTAATCGTCGCTGGACTGGACGACTTCTTCGTAATCGACGATTGGCGGTTTGCCGACTGGATCGCTCAGACGCGCAGCGACGAAACCGTTTTGGCCACCGACCAGGGCATCGACTTGCTCAAGCACCGCGCTCAAGACTTCGTCCAGCGATTGGATTCGGTGTAGATCGGGCACCGCATCGATGACCTGGCGCAGTCTCTGGCGCGTCCGTTGGATGAGCTCCTGTTGCTGAGTCGTGGTGAGCGCAGCACTCACCCACAGCGCCAGGGCGTCGTTTCCCTGTAGTTTGTCGTGATATCCGTAGATGTCGTGGAGGCGCTGCAGCTCGCGGAGCCGTTCATCCGGAGGTCCGGAGCCCAGCAAGATCGTCGGAGCTGTCGGCGCCCGAGCCTTGAGGTCAGCGAGCGGCTCGGCTCCGTCCATCTCGAGCAGTTCCAGCTCGACGACCAGAACGTCGGGTCGCTGATCGGCCAGGAAGTTCGCCGCAGCGATAAGGTCCTCTGCGCCCCAAGCTTTGCAGCCGGCCTCGGCAAGTTGCTTACAGCTGTCAGTAAGAAACCGGGGATCGCTATCCACCAACAGAACGGTAAGGCCCTGTTTTGTCCGCGGAATTCCAGCAACGGTCATTAGGCAACACTCGTGTTATCGGGTTCTGACGGGCTCGCCTACATGTGTGACTGACGGTACAGGATGACGGGGGGTTGGTGGGACAGGGCGGCTATTGCTACCCGAACGGGGCCCATAAGTTCGCTGAGCAGGCCCGCGAAGTCAATCGTCCCGGAATTCGCCGGAGGTCTTTGAGTATCGTGCTGATGCGAGCTATTCAGATGACGGGGGCGGGCGGCCCCGAAGTGCTTGTGTTGCATAAGGTTGAGATCCGTGACCCCGGCCGGGGTGAGGTCCGGGTGCGGGTTCGTGCGGCAGGAGTGAACCGGGCCGATCTGCTGCAGCGGCGTGGGTTTTACCCGCCGCCGCCCGGCTGGCCGACAGACATCCTCGGCCTGGAGTACTCCGGTGTGGTGGACGGGGTGGGAGAAGGGGTCGAGCTCTGGCGCGAAGGCGATCGGGTGATGGGCCTGGTCGGGGGAGGGGGTTACGCTGACTACGTGGTCGTTCCCGAACGAGAGATACTCCCGATCGCGGAAGGCCTGACCTTCGAACAGGCGGCCGCCATACCCGAGGCATTCATAACGGCGCACGACGCGCTGTTCACGCAGCTCGGCCTCCGTGTGGGTGAAGAGCTGCTGATCCATGCCGTGGGCAGCGGCGTTGGGACTGCCGCGCTACAACTCGCCGCGGTGACCGGGGCGAACGTGATCGGAACGTCACGATCGGCTTGGAAACTGGAGCGCGCCCGCGAGCTCGGGCTTGCGGCTGCGATCGACACTTCAAAGCAAGACCTTGTTCAGGCCGTCGAGCGGCTGACCGGCGGTGCTGGCGTTGACGTAGTCCTCGACCTGATCGGCGGGACCGCTTTCCAAGCGAATCTAGATTGCCTGGCAGAGCGGGGCCGTCTGATCGTCGTGGGTCTGACCGCTGGTCGCAGTGCCGAGGTCGATCTCGGCGTGATGTTGCGCAAGCGGCTGAGGTTGATCGGGACCTCGCTTAGGGCACGGCCGCCGGAGGAAAAGATCGCCGCGGCCCGAAGCCTTAACCACTACGTGGGTCCGCTTCTGGCCTCAGGGCGGGTGCGTCCAATCGTTGACCGGGTCTTCCCGCTCGAGCAGGCCCGGGAAGCACATCGCGTTATGGAAGCCAACGCCAACTTCGGCAAGCTTGTTCTAACGACCGTTTGACCGGTCTCGGGGTGTCCTGAGTCTCGACCGCGACGTCTCGTGCCAATCTGAAGTCGTGGCTACCGTCGGCGGCGGGCAGCACCGCGCCGCGGCCGCAGCGAGGGTCCTTGCGGTCTTGGAGCTGGCATCAGCTCGGCGGGTTGGATCGGCGCGATGGCCGGCTCGAATCCGGGAACGGTCTCTCGGAAGAAGGTTCGGCCCATCAGTTTTTCAACGTCACTCATCATGGCCCACTCGTCGGGCGACATCAGGGTCATCGCTATGCCTTGCGCGCCGGCCCGCGCCGTCCGACCGACGCGATGGACGTAGGCTTCCGGATCGCGGGGTACGTCAAAGTTCACCACCATGGCGATATCGTCGACGTCGATGCCGCGGGCGGCCACGTCGGTCGCGACGAGGACTCGGGTCTTGCCTCGCTTGAAGCGGCCGAGGGCCTCGTTGCGTGCGCTCTGTGTCTTGCCACCGTGAAGAGCCGCCACGTTCTTGCCCTGGCGACGCAGGTGGCTGGCGAGGGTCTCGGCTCCGTGCTTTGTACGCGTGAACACAAGCGTGCGGTTGTCTGGCAGAGTCTCCAGCAGCCTTGCCAGCAGACTGCGCTTCTTTGGCTTGTCCACCGCGACCACAACGTGTTCGACCCCCTCGGCCGCTTCGGCGCGTCGACCGATCTCGACGGCGGCGTGGTCATTTAAGGCGCGGCGAGCTAACCGGTCGACGTCACCCGAGATGGTTGCGGAGAAGAACATCGTCTGACGCTGGGACGGCAGCGTGTCGAGGATCCGATTCACGTCGCGCGAGAACCCCATGTCCAGCATCCGGTCCGCTTCGTCGAGTACGAGCACCTCGAGCTTTGAAGTGTCAACGTGTCCGCGCCCCATGTGATCGAGCAGACGGCCGGGAGTGGCGATCACGATATCGACGCCGTGTTTTAGCGCGCGGGTTTGGGGCTCCATCCGGACGCCACCATAGATGGCGACCGATTTCAGGCTGACATACTTGCCGTAGGTGCGCGCGCTGTTCAAGACCTGTTCGGCCAGCTCGCGCGTTGGAGCCAGAACGAGCGCCCGGAGCGTGCCGCCTCGACCGGTCTTGAGACGCTGCAGGATCGGCAGGAGGAACGCCGCTGTCTTGCCGGTACCGGTCTGCGCCGAACCGACGACGTCACGGCCTTCCAGGCCGATCGGAATCGCCTCAGTCTGGATTGGAGTGGGCTCGGTATATCCGTGTTCGACCAGAGCCCGTAAGAGTTCGGGCGCGAGGCCCAGTGATTGAAATGATGGTTTCATTAATGCAACTTTTCTTGACATGCGTCCGCGTGCCGAGCGACGGCTGCGTCGCCCGTGACGCGATACTAGTGATTGACTTGAACCTGAGGAGTTGAAGCGGCGGGTTAGTTACGCGCCGGTACCCAATCCTAAGCCGGGTAACATTCTGCGTAGAGAAGAATCCAGCTTGCGGTTCGTCTAACGGACTGGAATATAGTGGATTACAGCGTTCGACGCCAACCCCCCAGCTTTTCGACGCCCGAATTCTATTGTATCTGCCTGGCCAGCGTATCGTGGTGCGAGTGAATCAGGCTGCGCAGGTAAGTGCCGATTCGGTCGGCGCTTTCGAACCCTGCGGCGCGCGCCGCCGCGTCCTCCCGATCCGCCGGAACGTCCGCGCTCGCTGCGAAGTGTCTGATATCCCGATAAAAGCCGATCGTGTAGAGATCCCAGGCGGCGCCAGCCACCCGGGTGAAGATCAGGTTCTGGGGACGATCGATCGCTTTCAAGTAGGCGTTCTCCATCTGCCGCTGCTCGAGAAGGCGTTTCCGCATGCCGGGAAGAGCGATGAACATCTCCACATGGAAGTACGACGCGTTTGCAAAGGCGGCTGTCACGGTGTCCAGCGGCGGACCCGCCACATACAACTCCTCCTGCCAAGCCACGAGCCTGTCTAGCTCCGCGCCCAACTCCGCCGCGGACGGTCCAACACTCCGTGCCGCTCGCCCGCGCCGGACACTTCTTTCCGACGAGTAGTAATCGTGGAAGCTGTGCATCGGGTATAGGAGCAGCAGGTCCCATTGATCACCCTGGCTGTGGCGCATCATGAACGGGCGCGTCTCCCTGGCCTCGTCGAATGCTGGCATCTGTTTTTGGAACAACTCGATCAGCGACAGCAGTTCGCCCGGCGCCGCCCTCACGAGCAGAGTGCGATACAAGTATCCGTCACTCGTTTGCGGCGTCTGGATCAGCAGTGAGGCGATCAGCAAAGTGAGCATTCCAGCCTCCCGGTCAGCTTACCGTTGGATAACGTCGACTAGACGGTCCCTGCGTGTGCTCGATGTTAAGACCACGCGATCGAACCGGTCGCTGAGATCGAGAGCGATCCGGGCCGCTTCGCGGGCCGCGGTCAGCCGATCGTCGTCATCTACCATGTTGATCAGCGGTACGACGGTGGCTTCGCCGGCATTCTTCAATGCGCCGCGGTTGTCGGCCAGCAGCTGGCCCAAATGCGCACGGGTTAACCGCTGGCCGCGCCGGGCCCCGGTCACCGCCTCGACGCGCTCGACGCGGTGTGCGATTCGCTCGGATAATGGCTCGTCGATGGCGCGAGCGGAAACCACCGGAACCAGCGCTGTCGTGCCGAGCGGTATCATTGGCTCATGTTGGTTGGGTGCTTTGACCCAGCGCCGGCGGGCGCCGTCCGCTTTTACCAGCATGACATCGAAAACCCCAAGTGATCGCAGTTCATCAATCAGCTCGGGTTCAAGCCCTGCGTATCTGCCCGGTTTTTGGGAAGGTCGCGCGAATGCAACGACTCGGTGGTTCGCTGCGGCTTTGACTACAGCAGCGACGATATGCTCCGAATCCGCGATCACGACCTCGGCATCCAGCGAAGGTGGGAAATGATCAATGGGTACTGTGCAGGTCAATCCCACCCGGCCGGGGTGGGCGGCGGCCAGGTGGTACAGAGTCGTCTTCTTGCCGCCGGCACCGACAGCGCAAAGCAGACCGGAACTTGCTTCGAGAAGTTCGAGGAACTGGCTCACGGGTCAGACATCGGCGATGCTGGCGTGGACCGACAGAATTCGCGGCAAGAATCCGGCGATGATTTCCCAGTTATCCCCAGCGTCGCGACTCGCGAACAGATGGCCGCTGGAGGTCCCGAAGTAGAGGCCGCAGGGGGCGAGTCCGTCACAAGCGATCGCTTCGCGAAGCACGGTGACGTAGGCGTTTTTCTGCGGGAGACCTCGCGTCAGCGGTTGCCAATCGAGTCCAGCGTTCTGACTGCGGTACACGGTGATTGCGCCGCCGACGGTCGTCCGCACATGGCTGCTCTCTTCTGGAATGATGTAAACCACGTCGGCGTTTCTGGGGTCGGTCGCGATCGCATAGCCGAAGTCACTGGGTAGCCCTTCGGTGATCTCCGTCCAGTGTGCCCCGCGGTCGTCGGTTCGGTACGTTCCCGTGTGACTCTGCTGGTACAGCCGGTCGGGGTGTTTGGGGTGAAGAACGATGCGGTGCACGCAGTGCCCGGTCGTCGGTTTCGGGTTGGGGAGATAATCGGCGCGCACGCCGCGGTTGATCGCGATCCAGCTTTCACCTGCGTCGTCGGACCGAAAGGCGCCACCCGCCGATACGGCAGCGTAGATGCGTCGGCGGTCGCGCGGGTCGACGTAGATGGAGTGAAGCGCCAGGCCGCCCTTTGCAGGTTGCCAGGTGGCCCGAGTGTGGTGGTTGTTCAGTGCCGATACCGGGCCCCAGCTGTCACCGCGATCGCGGCTGACGAACAGACCGGCCGGCTCGATACCGGCGTATAGCGTGTCCGGCTCGGCGGGGTGACCGGGGGCCAAGAACCAGATCGCTTCGACACCGGGCGGGCTCGCTGCTGGATCGAAATGGGGGACCTCGGGCAATAGTTGCCAGGATTGGCCGCCGTCGCTGCTCCGATGAATGTGAACGCCCCAGACCATGTGGCTGGCGGCTGCGTAGGCGGTGCTACGGTCCCGCGGATCGAGGATCGCGTGATAGACCTCGTAACCGGCAAGGTGTGGACCCTCGATCCGCCACTCGCGCCGCGTTGTGTCCGCCGTTGCCACGAACAAACCTTTACGCGTCCCAACGAGCAGCACGACGCGCGCGTCTGGCGATCCGTGAATCTTCCTCTCCCTCGCTGTTTTCGTTTGACGTGGGTTCCTGCAAGCGCCAGCCGGTCAGGCAGCTAAGATCTCGTACTCTGCCAAACCTTACAAGGCCTCAGCCGGGTTGCTGGCCGACGGTTCTGAGTTGGCTGTTTCTTGGTCGGGAAGATACTGTAGACCGAAGTGATCAGATTGAGAGGATGCGTTGACCCACAGGGTCAGAATCTTTGGAGGTACGGCAGGGTTGCCCGGCTAGGTGCAGCCGACGATCCCTTCGCCAGCCAAAGGTATGCCCGCCGGCGCCGTGGCGGTGCCGAAGTAGACCGCGCATTCGTAAGTGGTATTCGCGTGAGTCGCCTTGGCGCTCCAGCCGTTGCCGGCGACTTCGAGGATCTCTAGCAGGACGGAGGGCGAGATATTCATCCCCAGGTCGGTCAAAGTGCCTGTGTAGGCGAAGTTCCTTTCGAAATAAGCCTCCTGCGCCGAGACTAGGTTGCGCAAGTCAGCCTGCATCGCCGCGCGCGCGGCCTTCTCGCGCGAGCGCGTGAAGCGTGGCAGGGCTATGGTAACCAGCAGCCCGATGATCGTAATAACGACGAGAAGCTCAACGAGCGTGAAGCCCAACGAGCGGGCCTTAGGCGACCTGCGCAGTGACGCCCGTATTGCGTGGGTCCAACGAGTCATTGTCCATTCTCCCAAGCCCGGCCGCCACGAGGAGGCAAGTCGGCCGCTGATATCGCCTAGGCGTAGGGCAAGGTCTATGCCCTAGGGATGGCAAGCGTAAGTGTATGTCAAACAAATAGATATGGCTTCAGCCAGCGCGGAGCGTCGTTCGAAAGACCGCATTATGCAATGGCTACGGCGCTCTGCACGAGTCATTGTGACCGATAGGAAGTGACTCCGTGGCTAAGCCTTGGTCGCATTGTGGCGCTGCCAGCGGCTGTGCAAAGTCGGGCGAGTCGTGCGTCTGGAGAATATGGAATTAGCCCGCCGAGGTTAACGCAGGTGTCGACATTGGAGGATGCAATGCAAACGGTGAGTTCTTGGGGAACAGCGGCGCTGATGATCCTGCTACCGGTGAGTGCCGCGGTGGTGAAACCTGTCGGTGTGCCGGCCTTGGCTCCGCCGCCGAGCCTGACGATCTACTCGGGCAACCTGGCGCTGGTGCGCCAGGAAGTCGACCGGGCCCTCGAACCGGGAGAGCATACGATTCGGATTGATGGTTTGCCTACGAATCTCGATCACGCGAGCCTGATGGTGCTGAACGAGGACGTGACGCTGTTAGGGGTGCACAGCTTTCGAAGTTATCAAGATGCGACATCGGGCCCCGGTGCTTCGGTCGATATCGATGTCCGTGTTGCAAAGCGTCTGACCAGCGTGAAGCTGGCGTTCCTCACCAGCGGCCTCAACTGGTCGGCAGACTACGCGCTACTTGTCGCCGGCGATGACCGCGCAGCCCGGGTCGACGGCTACGCGACCGTGGTCAACGGGTCTGGCACCTCCTATGAGAGTGCGGAAGTCCAACTGCTGGCCGGGACCATTCAGGGCGGTGGTGGTCGCTATAGAGGAGACGATTTTCGCGATGCTCGAGCGATGGCCCTCGAATCGGCTGCCGCGCCCTCGCTAGAGCAAGTCGCGTTTGCCGACTACCACATCTATACGGTTTCGAGCCCGCTGTCGCTTCGTGCCGGAGAATCGCGGCGGATCCGGCTGCTGGGAGCTGGCTCGGTCCGCACCATCAAGGAATACATCTTCAGTCACAGCGTGAACATTCACCAGCAGCTGGCAGAGCCAGTCCGACAGCCCGTGACAGTGGGCTACCGGGTCGAGCGCCCCAAGGGCAGCGAATTTGGCGATTCGCCGCTTCCGGCTGGCCGTGTGCGAATTCTCAAGCGTGATGAAGCCGGACGTGCGCAATTGCTGGGTATCGCATCGATCGCGAACACGCCGGAGGCGGAAGAGTTGTGGCTCGGTACCGGCTATGCTTTTGACATAGTCGGCACGCGCCTACAAACGGACTACAAGCGCGAGGCGGGCAACGTTTACGAATCAGCCTGGAGAATCGAACTCAAGAACCGCGGCGACGCCGATGTGACCGTGCAGGTGATCGAACAGCTGAGCGGAGATTGGCGGGTCGTCGAGGCGAGTCACCCTCATGAGAAGCTGTCGGCCGGAGCGGCTCGGTTCTTGGTCAAGGTCGCTGCTGGTGGTGACGCGGTCATGGAGTATCGAGTCTCGGTGCGGACCTGACTTTGCCGCGACTGGCGACCCACGGATGGCCGAAGCCGCGATTAGTTGCCCCGGCACGAGCGGCCGAAATCGAGGGGTGGCGGGGGGCCGCAACCCGACGTTGACAGCGGACCAGAGCCCGGATAACCTCAGTTTTCGCGATCCGGGCAGTAGGTGAGCCGGAGTTTGGGGGCTGCTGTCGACCAGCGGCGGTAAGTCGAAGAAGGCGAGTCATGGTTCAGGTTACGGTCAACGAGGGAGACGATCTCGAGCGCGTGCTAAGACGCTTCAAGCGTCAGGTACAAAAAGCCGGGATTTTCACTGATCTCAAGCGCAAAAAGCACTACGAGAAGCCCAGCGAGACACGCAAGCGGAAGCGCAACGCCGCACGACGTCGCAGCCGCCGCAACCGGCGTAGCAAGTAAAGCCGTCGATTTCCCGCCAGTCTCACCCTCTAGGTTTCTGACGTGCCCGGGGTCGCCGCTTCCCAGCGACGCGAGCGATTGACACCATTGAGACCCCGTTCCGCGTATTCACAAGACTCCCACGCGCCCAGCCCCAGGCTCTCGAAGTTACGTGACCGCAGCCAGCCGTGTATCTTTTTCACATGAGCCAAGTTCGACCGAATGGGCCAGACGCCAGCGAGGAGCTGACCCAACGTTTTGAGCGGCACCTGAGCCGAAGTGCGCTGCTTCGGCCGGGCTCGGCGGTCACCGTCGCGATTTCCGGCGGCATCGACTCGGTCGTATTGCTCGATTTGCTGGTTAGGCTGCGGCCGGCTTGGAATTGGCGTCTCAGCGCCGCGCACTTCGACCATGCCATGCGGCCCGGCAGCGGGGAGGATGCGGCGTGGGTGCGCTCGCTGTGCCAGCAGCTGGGTATCCCTTGTTTAGTTGGTAGACCGGCGGGCAGGCCCGCGAATGAGACTGAGGCCAGGCGGCTGCGCTACGATTTTCTGCTGCGAGCCAGAAGCGAGCTGCAAGGAGAACTGCTGGCAACCGCCCACCAGGCGGATGACCAGGCGGAGACCGTTCTGTTCCGCTTGCTCCGCGGCAGCGGGCTGGCCGGGCTGGCTGGCATTCCCGAGCGGCGGAACCCGAACGTCATCCGCCCCCTGTTGCCCTTCTGGCGCGAGGAGATCGAGGCTCATGCGGGGGCGGCGGGCCTGCGGTTCCGAACGGACCCGACGAATGCCGATGTGACGATCAGCCGAAATCGCCTCAGAAACCAGGTCATCCCACAAATCGAGTCAAACGGTCGACCCCAGTTCCGACGGCAGCTGCGGCGAATCGCGGGCCTGGCGTCCCGCGCGTCGCGGGCGGTGGATAGACGGTTAGAGCCCGTGCTCGGGGAACTGATCCTCGAAGCGTCGGAAAGCCGTGTAATAGTTGCACGTACGGGATTGCTGGCCTATGATACGCGCGTGCGGTCACACCTTCTTCGTGCGCTCGCCGCACGCGTCGGCCCTCGCCCTGGCAGGGTCGGAACGTGCGTCGCACTTGAGTTTACTAACACAGGTTCAAGCGGGCGCGCGATCGACCTCCCCGGGGGTGTCGTACTTCGCCGCGAGTTCGAGCGACTGATTATCGAGCGGCGGCGTCAGACGGAAGATGCCGGCGACATCGAACTGGTTCTCCGCAGGGCGGCGAGCGGCGCGTCGAATGCTAGAATCGCTGGTATCGACTGGCGAGTCCGCTGGACGCTGGGTCGGCTAGAAGACGGTGGGGAAGGCGATCTTGAATCTGCCAGCTTCAATCTCTCCGAACTGCAATTCCCGCTCACGGTGCGAGGTTGGCGCCCTGGTGATCGGATTCGGTCAGGCGCGGGCACAAGGAAGCTCAAGCGAGTGTTCGGCGATAGGAAGGTAGGACTATCTGAGCGGAAGAGTTATCCGCTGGTCGCAGATGCTGGCGGCGTGCTCTGGGTTGTAGGCTTGATGCGAGGCACGCGTGCTGCGGCCGTCGAGGATGAGGCCTTGTCCATCTGGTTCGAGCGCGATCGATGAGTGGGGTCACGACGCAGTACCCGGGGATTCAACGCGTCGTCTTCTCGGAAGAGGAGATCGCATCACGGGTCCGCGAAATGGGACGCGAGATCGATGCCTACTATGATCCCGGGGACGAGCTGCTGGTGATCGGACTGCTGAAGGGTGCCTTCATGTTCACCAGCGACCTCGTCAGGGCGATTGAGCGTCCAGCCTTGAGAATCGACTTCGTGGTCGCGTCGCTTTACGGTGAGGGGTGGGACGCGAGCGGCGAAGTTCAGCTGGTGCATGACGTGCGGACGGAGATCGAAGCTCGCCATGTGCTGGTGGTCGAGGATGTCGTCGACAGCGGAAAGACGCTGAGCCGCGTCTGTGATCGCTTGCTGCTGCGGTCGCCTCGCTCGCTGGAAGTTTGCGCCTTGCTGCACAAGCACCTCGCCCGCGATCTGCGCTACGAGCCACGCTGGGTCGGCTTCTCGGCGCCGCCTGACTGGTTGGTGGGTTACGGATTGGACTTGGGAGAGCGGTACCGGCACCTGCCTTTTGTCGGTGCCCTCGTTTCTGAATACGAAAGAGGTCTATAGGATGCCGGATATTGATCCGAAGCGCGGTGAGCAGCAGCCACGTTGGGCGCGGATGTCGCGCAGCCTGGCCTTCTGGGCACTGGTCATCATGGTGCCGCTCATCATCATACAGGTCGTCGGTTCGAACCGTCGGGACGTTCAGGAGCTTAGCTACACCGAATTCATCCGGGAGCTGGAGCAGGGCAACGTCTCAAAAGTCATCGTCATCGATGGTAAGGAGCTGGAAGGTGAGCTCCGGGCCCCCGTCGGAGCCGGCACGAAGCCCGGCAAGGAGTTCTGGACCAAGCTACCGGTCTGGCACAGCGAGGACCTGCTGAAGAAGCTCGAGGCCAGCGACATCGTAATCGAAGCGGAGGAAGCCCGACTCAACTGGTGGAATGTACTGGTCGGGGTTCTGCCCTGGATTCTCATCTTCGCGGTGATGCTGTTCTGGCTCCGGCAGATGCAAGCGGGTGGTGCGCGCGCCTTCTCGTTCGGAAAATCGAAAGCGAAGCTGTTATCGGGTGACACTCCGAAAGTCACATTCGCCGATGTTGCCGGGTGCGACGAGGCGAAGGAGGAACTGCAGGAAACCATCGAGTTCTTGAAGGATCCCTCCAGGTTCACCCGCTTGGGCGGACGGTTGCCGAAGGGTGCGCTGCTGGTCGGACCTCCCGGTACCGGCAAGACGCTGCTGGCGCGCGCAGTCGCCGGCGAAGCGTCGCGACCCTTCTTCAGCATGTCCGGCTCCGATTTCGTAGAGATGTTCGTCGGGGTCGGCGCCTCGCGGGTGCGCGATCTGTTCGAGCAGGGGAAAGCGCATGCGCCCTGCATCATCTTCATCGATGAGCTCGACGCCGTCGGCCGGCACCGTGGGGCGGGTCTGGGTGGAGGGCACGATGAGCGAGAGCAGACGCTGAACCAGCTACTGGTCGAGATGGATGGGTTCGAGTCGAACGAAGGAGTGATATTGGTTGCGGCGACGAACCGGCCCGATGTTCTAGACCCGGCGTTGCTGCGCCCGGGTCGCTTCGACCGGCAGATCGTTGTGGACGCACCCGACGTCAAAGGCCGCGAGGGGATTCTGGCGGTGCATACCCGCAAGATTCCGCTCGCCGAAGATGTTGAGCTCTCCAAACTGGCCCGGGCGACCCCGGGCATGAGCGGAGCTGACCTTGCCAATCTGGTCAATGAGGGCGCACTGCTGGCCGCTCGGCGAGACAAGGACCGCGTCGAGATGACCGATCTTGAGGAGGCCAAGGACCGGGTTCTGCTCGGTGCTGAGCGTCGCAGCATGGTGATCAGCGACGAGGAACGCCGCCTCAGCGCTTACCACGAGGCGGGTCATGCGGTGGCTGCCGCTATGACTCCCGAGTGCGACCCGCTGCACAAAGTCACCATCGTGCCGCGCGGCCGGGCGCTAGGACTGACCTTCGCGATGCCGGAGGATGACCGCCATAGCTACTCGAAGGCTTATCTCAGCGCTCAGCTTGTTTACGCCTTCGGCGGCCGAGTCGCGGAAGAGCTGATCTTTGGTCCCGAAATGATCACCACGGGAGCGGGGAACGACATTGAGCGTGCGACGGCGCTGGCTCGTCGAATGGTGACCGAATGGGGAATGTCTGACGCCATCGGTCCCATGAACGTCGGCGATCGCGGTGAGGAAATCTTCTTGGGCCGCGAGATCGTCGAGCGCCGCGGTGTGAGCGAGCAGTTAGCGCAGCGGGTCGACGATGAGGTCAGGGTGTTGTTGGACATTGGCTTTAACGAGGCGAAGAAGGTGATCTCTGCCAACCTCGACAAGTTGCACGTGTTGGCAAACGCGCTGCTCGAGCGTGAGACACTGGATGCGGATGATATCACTGCCGTGTTCGAGGGCAGGGAATTGCCGCCGCTACCGGTGGCTGAGCCGGCCAAGGAGGCGGGACCGGTTGGCAAGCCTGTCGCGGAGGGCGCCTCCGGAAAGCGGGAAAACGTGGGACGAGAGATCGGGGGTCTCAAGCCTGCGACATCGTTCGAGGGCACCAAGGGCGTGACAAAGGAACCCGAGACGCCGCGATGACAGAGGAGCGGATGGCGGGCCAGGCGGTCGCCGTCTCTCATGATGGCAGGGCGGAGGCTTGGCGGACCTCGCGTCGAATCATCGATCTGACGAGACCGGTCGTGATGGGTGTCCTGAACATCACGCCGGATTCCTTTTCCGACGGTGGCCGCTATTTCCGTCGCGAGGCGGCACGGCGGCGACTACAGGAACTGCAAGCAGCTGGAGCAGACATCATCGACATCGGTGGTGAGTCGACGCGTCCCGGTTCCTCGGCGGTCGAAGAGCAAGCGGAAATGCAGCGAGTGCTTCCGATCGTCGAGGCGGCTTCTGCCCTTGTCGATGTCGCCGTATCGATCGACACCACCAAAGCGAATGTTGCCCGAGCAGCTCTGGACGCGGGTGCCGAGATCATCAACGACATTTCGGGTCTGAGGTTCGATCCCGCGATTGCCGGGCTGGCGGCGAAGAGCCGGGCGGGTCTGGTGCTCATGCACATCCGCGGTCGGCCGCGAACCATGCAGACCGACATTCACTACGACGATCTGCTGGGTGAGGTAGCGAGCGAACTGCGAGCTTCGCTAGAGAACGCTCTGTCCGCCGGTTGCCACAGGGAGCAACTGGTCGTGGACCCCGGGATCGGTTTCGGAAAGACAGCCGCGCAGAATCTGGTTCTGATCAATCAGCTTGGTGCACTGACGGAGCTCGGCTGCCCGGTCCTGGTGGGGCCGTCGAACAAGTCGTTCATCGGCAAGACGCTGGGGCTCGATGTCGGGGATCGTCTGGAGGCGACGCTGTCAGCGTGCGTCATCGCGCTACTACGGGGAGCGCGGATATTCAGAGTACACGACGTGAGGGCGGCCCGGCGGGCACTCGATATGGCGGAGGCCATAATCAGGCAGGAGAGCGGTGCAGACGCTAATTGAGCGGATCAGCTTCCTGAAGCCGGGATTCTGGGACCTGCTCCAGATCGTGGTGGTGGCCTACCTATTCTACCGGCTACTCCTGCTCTGGGCCGGGACGCGCGCCTTGCAGATGCTGGTCGGTCTGATCGTGCTGTTCGCCATCTGGGGGCTTGCCGCCCTGCTCCAGCTCGAGCTGATCTATCGCTTGCTGGAGTTCGTCTTCACCTACGGAGCGCTGGCCGCGATCATCGTTTTCCAGCCGGAGCTGCGGAGCGCCCTGACCCGCTTGGGTCACAACCGATTCTGGCGACGTTTCTCTCGACCCGAGCAGACATCGGAGACCGTGCAGGTCTTGGTACATGCGGCGGAAATCTTGGCGCGCAAACGGATCGGAGCGATCATCGCAACGGAGCGAGAGGTGGGCTTAGAGGAGTATGCCCGTCGGGGCTCTCCGGTCGAGGCGCCGCTGTCGCCGGAGTTGCTCGAGGCCATCTTCACGCGCTACGGACCGCTGCACGACGGCGCCGTCGTCATCCGGGGCGACACGATTCTGGCGGCGCGCTGTATCCTGCCGCTGACCCAATTCCCGGTTACCGACCGGACCCTAGGGACACGCCACCGTGCTGCGATCGGGCTTTCGGAAGAGACCGATGCCGTGGTGATCGTCGTCTCGGAGGAGACCGGGGCGATCTCGCTGGCCCAGCGCGGGCGTTTGGACCGGAATATCGGGCCCGACCGCCTGCGCGAGGCGCTGGGAGCCAAGCCGGCGCCGCGAGTGCCGACGGCTGCGGCGGCGGCGGCGACGGCGGGCAAACCGGCGGCCAGCGGAGAGCTGAGTCTCGTTGACAGAAGCTCCCCAGCCCCCTAGTCTTTTGCCGGGTAGATCATCATCAAATAACGGGTCGCTGGGTCCCAGCAACGGCGAGGTTCGCATTGCAAACGGAAGCCCAATACGCTCTGCTTGAGCTATTCCGGGATGGCGGCATAATGATGTACTTCCTCGTGCTGGCCTCGCTGCTGGCGCTCGGGGTCATCATCGCCAAGGGTTACATTCTCTATGTGGCTCATCGCGAGAGCAAGCGGCTGCTCGAACAGTTGAAGGAGCGCCCCAAAGGGCCAGGTCAGCTCGAATCGGCGATCCTGCTGGCCGACGAGACCGAAGGCCCGGTGGCCGCGATCATGTCCTCTGGCCTGCGACGGGTGCGTGAGCGCGGGCACAGCGACAAGGACATCGAGAAAGCGATTACGACCACTGGCTCGATCGAGCTCGGGTTCCTTGAGCGGGGACTGGTCCTGCTGGCCACGGTGGCCAACGTCGCCCCGATGATGGGGTTCCTTGGCACGGTAGCCGGGATGATCGTTGCATTTGGAGCAGTGGCCGAGGCGGGTCAAATCGAAGCATCGCTAGTTGCCGGCGGCATCAAAGTGGCGTTGATCACGACAGCCGCCGGTCTGACGATCGCGATACCCGTCAACATCGCCTACAACTTCTTCGTCTCGCGGATCGACACGTTGATACTGGACATGGAGCGAGGCGCGGAGGCCGTGATGGATATGACGCCGCCGCCGTCCGCTGCGGCGAGGTAGAGGTGGCCCATGGCTATTCTGGAACGAAAAAGCAAAGTCAGCGACGAGATCCCCACGGCATCAATGGCGGATATCGCGTTCCTCCTGCTCATCTTCTTCTTGACGACGACGGTTTTCGAGGAGGAGAAAGGGTTGCCGATCGTCTTGCCGGAAGCGTCGGCTGAAGAGGTACAGGTTTCGCAAAAGAACATCATCCACTTTCTGGTCCGCGAGGACGGGTCAGTGGTGATCCGCAGAGGTGAGAGCACGGCGGAGCAAGTCGTGCCATACAGCGAGATCGAAGGCATCATGCGTCAGGAGATCGCCAACAACCCGGAGATCATCGCAGCGGTCAAGACCGCGCCCGATGCTCCTTACCGCCACATGATCAACGTTCTGGATGAGTTGCAGACGGCGGCGGCTCAACGGATCTCGTTGCAGCTCTGGGAGAGGTAAGCGAGATGGCAAAGAAGAGCGGAGGTTTCGAACGGAAATCGAAAGCGGCCAGCGAGATCCCCACGGCTTCGATGGCAGACATTGCTTTCCTGCTGCTGATCTTCTTCATGGTGTCGACGACCTTCCGGAGAGAACAGGATCGCAAGCTGACGTTCCCGAAGGCGGAAGCCACTCAGAAAGTCGACGAACGGCGAAAGAACATCCTTCACGTCTGGATCGAACCGGACGGCGAGGTGTATATTAATGATAGGCTGGTCCCGATGGACAACGTGGCGGAGTTCGTGCTGCCCCTGTATCGGGAAAGCGATCGCCGTTTGATGGTTGCCCTTCGCGGTGATCGTGAAGTGCCGTACCGGTATATAAACTCCGTCACCGAGCAGCTGCGAAGGGCAAACGCGGTACGGGTGTTTTTCCACACCGACCTCGAGAGTCGGCTTACGCGCGAGAGGAGGTAGGGCCATGGCACAAGGAGAGAAGGACGCCGGAACTGTGCAGCCGGGTGCCTTGCGCCTGACCGCAAACGACCAGTTCAAGAGAACGTTCGGCCCATGGCTCTGGGGCAGCATCATGCTGGCGACCGTTCTGCACTTCGGGATGTTTGCCTTCTTCCCCGAGCTCACGGCATCGGACGTAAGCTTCGGCGTGAACGAGTTTGAAGCGATCGAGCTTCCGCCGGAAGTTGAGATTCCGCCGCCACCGGAGCAGATCTCCCGTCCTGCCGTTCCAGTTGTAGCGGCTACGGAACTGGAAGAAGACATCACGATAGCGCCGACGACCTTTGAAGAGAACCCGGTGGAGAACCTGCCGCCGCCACCCAGCGACGCCAGCCGGCTTGGTGACCAGCCGGTCTTCACTCCGTTCACCGTGAAACCAGAGATCAAAGATCGGCGCGCGGCGCTGCGGATCGTTGAGCGTAACTATCCGAAGTTGTTGAAAGACGCCGGTATCGGCGGCACGGTGAACGTGTGGGTGTTCATCGACACGAACGGGATCGTCAAGAACTCGCAGGTGCAGAAGAGCTCGGGCAACAGGGGTTTGGACGATGCGGCCATGAAATCGGCTGCTGAGTTCGTGTTCACGCCTGCCCTGAATAGGGATCAGAAGGTACCAGTCTGGGTATCGATTCCGATCACGTTCTCGGTCAAGAACTAACGGCTGTATCCAGCCTACCGTAGGGAGCCCGGCACCGCGGCGGCGGTGCCGGGCTCTTTGTTTTGTCTTGCTTAGGTATGTGAGGGCGGGTAAGTTTGTGTGCTTATGTATCTTGAGCGGGTCGAGCGTGCGCTCGCAGAGGTGCGTGGGCGCATTAACCAGGCCGGCGCACGCGCCGGTCGTTCCGATGGCCAGTCGATCACGATCGTTGGAATCACGAAGGGGCAGCCGTTGGAGGCACTGCACGCGGCTGCGCAAGCGGGGTTGCAGGTCATCGGAGAGAACCGCGTGCAGGATGCCCGTGAAAAGCGGGAGGCGGTGGGAGACCTGGGGCTAGCCTGGCATCTGGTTGGGCATCTGCAAAGGAACAAAGTCCGCCAGGCCCTGGAGCTGTTCACGCTTATTCATTCGGTGGACTCGTTGCGCCTGGCTGAGGCTATCGACCGCGAGGCCGCGAAGCTGGGGCGGCTGGTGTCGGTGCTGGTTCAGGTCAACGCCTCGGGCGAGGGTAGCAAGTACGGATTCGATGTCGAGGGTGGTATTTCGGCTGTGCGGAGCGTGAGCGAACTAGAGCACGTGAGGGTTGATGGGCTGATGACGATGGCGCCTTTCACTGATGACGTTGCCACGCTCCGTCGGACGTTTAGGCGGACACGAGAGTTGTACGAAAGCTGCAGAGAAGATGTGGTGAAGTTCGAGGGTAAGCACCTATCGATGGGAATGAGCAACGATTTCGAGATCGCGGTCGAAGAGGGCAGCACGATGGTGCGGCTCGGCACGGTGCTGTTTGGGGAGCGACTATCATGATCGATCTGACACCACTCGATGTGCGAAAGAAGAAGGGTGACTTCCGACGCACCGTTCGAGGATATGATCCAGAACTTGTCGACGACTTTCTCGACATGGTTGCCGAGCGGTTGGAAGAACTCGTCAAGCAAAACGTGGCGTTGAGCGAACGGGCGGAGCACTTGCAAGAGCAAGTCGCTTCATACCGGCAGCGTGAGAAGGCGCTCAACGAAGCGTTGGTCACGGCCCAGCAACTGCGATCGGAAGCCCAGGCACAGGCCGATCGTGAAGCGGAATTGGTGCGCCGTGAAGCACAGAGCCAGGCGGATCGAATCATCGACGATGGCCAGCGCTCGTTTCGCCAGCTGGCGCGGGAGATCGAAGCGCTCCACACCCGTAGACGGCAGTTCCTCCACACCTTCAGAACCACACTGGAGAGGTACATGTCTGAGCTCGAGGTCGAAGAGACCCGGTTAGACGATACGCTGGTACCGCATCCAGAGCCGCTGCGCTCGAGCCCCCCGGCCCCGGACGAAGCGAGTGAGCCGGAACCGGGTCCAGCCGGCGAACCCAAACAGGGCGATTGGCTTTCCTCCCTCGTCACGGAGGGCGAGCAAGAGGAAAGCAGCTGATGAACCATCCCAGCGCGGACGATCTTGTTGGTCGCGTTCGTGCCGCAACGAAAACGATTCGCACGTACACGGCGACGGAGCCGCGCCTTGGCATCATCCTCGGAACGGGGTTGGGGGCTCTGGCCGAAGAGATCGAGACGGAGGCAGAGATTCCTTACGATAGGATACCGGATTTCCCTGTGCCGACGGTAGAAACCCACAGCGGTCGTCTTCTCTTGGGCCGGCTCTCCGGCCTACCGGTCGTGGCCATGCAGGGCAGGTTCCATCGCTACGAGGGCTACTCACTGCAGCAAGTGACGTTCCCGGTCAGGGTAATGCGGGATCTGGGCGCTGAGATCCTGGCGGTTTCCAACGCCTGCGGCGGAATGAACCCGATGTGGGACGTTGGCGATCTGATGTTGATTGCCGACCATATCAACCTGCTCGGCGACAATCCGTTGATCGGTCCCAACCCGGATCAATTGGGTCCACGTTTCCCGGACATGTCGGAGCCCTACGATCTGCGGTTGCAGCGCCTGGCCCTCGAGGTTGCGCAGGAGCGGCGGATCACTCTGCGCCGGGGTGTCTACGTGGCGGTACCCGGGCCGAACTTGGAAACGCGCGCAGAATACCGATTCCTGAGAATGATCGGTGCAGATGTGGTGGGGATGTCCACCGTGCCCGAGGTCATCGTCGCGGTTCACAGCGGCATGAGAGTGTTGGGTGTTTCGATTATCACCGACAGCTGTCTGCCGGATGCACTTAAGCCTGCAAGCGTTGAAGAGATCATACGAGTGGCGAGCGAATCCGAGCCGAAGCTGACTTCGCTGATTAAGCATGTAGTGGCGCGTTTGAGTTGAAGTCTGGGCTATGAGCAAAGACCTTTACAGACCGATTCCGGATAGTCCGACCGAGCTCGAGGAGTCCGTCCTCGAGCGGTGGGAATCAGAAGACACCTTTGTGCGCTCGCTCGAGCTGACAAAGGACGGCAAACCTTTTGTTTTCTTCGAGGGCCCTCCTACAGCCAACGGACGCCCCGGAATCCATCATGTTCTCTCGCGAACTATAAAAGACACGTTTTGCCGCTACCAGGCGATGCAAGGCCGCTGCGTGACGCGAATCGCGGGTTGGGATACCCACGGGCTGCCGGTGGAGGTCGAGGCCGAAAAAGCGCTGGGTATCTCAGGCAAGCCAGAGATCGAGAAGATCGGTGTCGAGCGCTTCACCCAGGTCAGCCGCGATCACATCTTCACTTACAAAGAGGAGTGGGAGAAGCTTTCACTCCGCATTGGCTTCTGGTTGGACTACTCCCGGGCCTACATCACCTGTTCGCCGGAGTACATCGAGAGCGTTTGGTGGGCGTTGGCGGAGTTCCATGAAAAGGGTTTGCTATACAGGGGGCACAAGGTCGTGCCGTACTGTCCCCGCTGCGGCACGGGGCTCTCGAGCCATGAGGTCGCTCAGGGTTACGAAGAGGTTAGCGAGCCGGCGGTAACGGTGAAGTTCCCCGTGGAAGATCAGCCGGGCGTGTTCCTGTTGGCCTGGACGACGACACCGTGGACGCTTCCGGGTAATGTGGCGTTAGCTGTCAGTCCGATGGTGGCCTACATCAAAGCACGTGTCGGTGACGAGGTCTATTACCTGGCGGAGCGGTTGGCCGACGAAGTACTGGGTGATGGCTACGAAGTTCTCGAGACCATGCCGGGTGGTAAACTGGACGGTTTGCGTTATGAGCCGCCGTTCCCGTTTCTTCAGCAAGCGGTCGGCAGTGAGAACGGCTGGTATGTGGCGACGGCCGATTTCGTCACAGCGGACGAAGGTACGGGCATCGTTCATACGGCGGTGATGTACGGGCAGGATGACTATGAGCTTGGGATGAAGTTAGGGCTTCCGGCACACCATTTGGTGGACGAAGAAGGTCGCTTCACTGACGAGGTGACGCCATGGTCTGGCAGATTTGTGAAGGACGTGGATCCGCTGATCATCGAAGCGCTGGCCGAGTCCGGCCGCCTGATCAAGGCCGAGAATCATCTCCACACCTACCCGTTCTGCTGGCGCTGCAGCACTCCGTTGCTCTACTACGCACGTGATTCCTGGTATCTGCGGACGACGGCTGTCAAAGATGAGCTGCTTGCAAACAACGCGTCGGTCGGCTGGCAGCCGCCGGAGATCGGCCGCGGGCGCATGGCGGAATGGCTGGCGAACAACGTCGATTGGGCGCTTTCGCGCGACCGATATTGGGGTACCCCGCTGCCGGTTTGGGTCTGTGACAAGGTGGAGTCGCATATCGAAGTCATCGGCAGTTTCGGCCAGCTGGCTGAGCGGGCGAATATCGCGATCGATGAGGGTTTCGATCCTCACAAACCTTTCATCGATACGGTGAGTTGGGGCTGCGCACAGTGCGACGGGGAAATGCGGCGCGCTCCAGAGGTAATCGACGCGTGGTTCGATTCGGGTTCGATGCCGTTTGCGCAGTGGCACTACCCAATGGAGAACAGAACGGACTTCGATGAGCACTTTCCGGCTGACTTCATTGCCGAGGGTGTAGATCAGACCCGTGGTTGGTTCTATTCGCTGCTCGCTATTTCGACCGTACTTTTCGGCCGACCGCCGTACCGCAACGTCGTCGTGAACGACTTGGTGCTCGATGCGGACGGCGTGAAGATGTCGAAGTCACGCGGCAACGTCGTTGATCCTTGGGCGGCAATCGGCGAATTCGGTGCCGACGCGATCCGCTACTACCTGCTCTCAGCGAGCAGTCCATGGATCCCCAAGCGTCATGACCCAAAAGCGATCGGCGAGGTCAGGCGGAAGTTCTTCGGTACGCTTCTGGCCACTTACCGTTTCTTCGAGTTGTACGCCAATCTGGAGAAGTGGAAGCCTGCGAAACGCCCGTCTTCAGCCAGGCGATCGGTGACCGACAGGTGGTTATTGTCACAGCTCGATGGCTTGATCGAGGCCTGCCGCGAGGATCTGGATTCTTACGATGTAACTCACGCCGTCCGGCGTATCGGTGAGTTCGTGATTGATGACCTGTCGAACTGGTACGTACGGCGCTCGCGAGCGCGGTTTTGGGGAACCCGGTCGGCGAACCTCGAGACGATGGACGCGGCGTTCAGCACACTGTGGGAGGCGCTGGTCACCGTAAGCCGCTTGCTGGCGCCGGTGGCCCCGTTCGTCAGCGATTGGATTCACCGCGAGCTGACCGGGGGAACCTCGGTCCACCTAACTCGGTACCCTAAACCCGAAGGGCGACGCGAGCCGGCTCTGGACGAGGCGATGCAGCTGGGTCGGCAGCTGGCCGGGTTAGGCCGTGCGGCACGCGATGCGGCGGGAATCCGGGTACGACAGCCCCTTGGCCGCCTGTTGGCGGTGGTGCCGCGGGGCGGGCTGGCCCGTCTGCCAGAAGACGTGCTAGAGGTCGTGCGGGACGAGCTGAACGTTCGAGACATCCAGTTCGTCGACGATCCAAGTGATCTGGTCCGCTATCGGGCGGAGCCGAATTTCGCCATTCTCGGGCCGCAGTTCGGCGCCCGAGCTCAGGCTGTGGCCGTCGCGATCCGCGGTCTGGCGAGCGAGGAACTGGCCGTCTGGCGGAAGCGGGGCGGGGAGTTGGGTCTTGAGGTCGCCGGCGGCCGGGTCGACGTGCCCGAGGAAGGGCTGGCGGTGCTAGAGGAGGCGGCGGAAGGGCTCGTCGTGCAGTCCGATGCTGGGGTCCTGGTCGGCCTGGACACAGTCGTGACGCAGGATCTGCGGGAGGAGGGTACGGCCCGGGAACTGGTGAATCGGATTCAGCGGCTGCGGCGCGAGGCGGGCCTGCAACTGGACGACAGGATC
This sequence comes from Gemmatimonadota bacterium, assembly GCA_041617795.1. Classification (GTDB taxonomy): domain Bacteria; phylum Gemmatimonadota; class Gemmatimonadetes; order Palauibacterales; family KS3-K002; genus JBFJOD01. The sequence goes on from JBFJOD010000002.1 coordinate 52,568, forward strand.
CGTTTGGGTATCTTTGGGGCGCCTGAAGTCGCTTCGGCGGCTGAGGCTCACCGCGAGTATATCGCCAGCGAAGTGTTGGCGGTCGAGGTTGAGGTTGGCCCGGAGCCACCGACGGCTGACGGGTATGAGCACACGCGCGAGATTCAGCTGGATGGTCGCGAGGCGGTGATTGGCGTACAGATCAGCTGACTGCCGGTCGTAGATCTAACGCGGCCGCCTGACAATTCGAGGACGAGGATGCCACTCAAAAAGAAAGATCTGGCGCATTTCGAGCAGCGTCTGCTAGATGAGCGACAGAAGATCGTCAAGCAGCTGGCCCAGTTTGACGAGTCGTTTTCGGACACTCTGCAAGGGTCGGATGGCGACCTTTCCGCCTACAGCTTCCACATGGCGGACCAGGGGACCGATGCGATGGAGCGCGAGAAAGCCTTCCTGTTCGCCAGCAAAGAGGGTCGCTTCCTGTTCCACATCGATCAGGCGCTCCGCAGGCTCTACAAGACTCCCGACAAGTACGGGATCTGTGAAGAGTGTGGAGTGGAAATAGGGTACGAGCGGCTCGACGCGTTGCCACACGCGAGATTGTGCATCAAGTGCAAGGAGCGCGAGGAGAACAACGGTGCCTAGCGGCTACCCGCAAGCCGGTGAGGTCGGTCGGGCGGAGGAGTTAGCGGGCAGCGACGCGTCGGTACGGGGCAAGCTCGGCAGTTTTGCTGGTACGGCCGCAGTAGTTCTTGCCTTGGATATGTTCACCAAGCTCTTGGTCCAGCAAACACTTCACGTTTACGAATCGATTTCGGTCTTCGGTAATTTCTTCCGACTGACCTACATCCATAATCCCGGTGCGGCTTTCGGGCTCCACCTTGGACCTCATTCGCGCTTTCTCTTCCTGACTTTGGCGCTGGTCGCGCTCGCCGTGCTCATCGTGATGTATCGGCACACACCAGCTGAGGATCGGCTCAGGCTGTTCGCGATTGGAGCGATCGCCGGAGGTGCCTTGGGCAATGTGATCGATCGGATCCGCTCTGCAGCAGGCGTCGTCGATTTCCTCGATTTTGGCGTCGGCGGCCTCCGCTGGCCCGTTTTCAACATCGCGGACACCGCGGTAACGATTGGCGCGTTGCTTCTGCTCACCTCTCTGTGGGCCGAGGATCAACGTCGTGACCGCGAGGAAAGTGGAGAAACTTCAAGCAGCTGACGGGAGCATCAGCTACCGGATCAGGGTCACCGAGCAGTCGGACCAACGGCTCGACCGCTACCTCGCAAAACAACTCTCAGTCTCACGCTCGCAAATCGCGGCCTGGATCGACGCAGGCCGCGTTCTGATCGAGGACACGGTACCCAAGAAAAGCTACATCCCCGAGGTCGACGACCTGATCATCGTCGATGTTCCACCGCCTACGCCGTCTACCCTCGTTGCGGAAGAGATAGAGGTTGATGTTGTCTATGAGGACGAGGGGTTCCTGGTCGTCAATAAGCCCGCGGGCATGGTGGTGCACCCTGCACCCGGCCACTCGGGGGGCACTCTGGTGAACGCCCTCCTGTACCGGGTCGGTCGTCTATCGACGATCGGGGGACCTAGCCGGCCCGGTATCGTGCATCGACTCGACAAAGACACTTCTGGCCTTGTTATCGCGGCGAAGGATGAGAAGGTTCACCGGCGGCTGGCCGACGCGCTGGCGCGTCGCGCGATCACGCGTCGATATCTGGCTGCTTGCTGGGGACATCTGCCCGAAGACCATTTCGTGGTCGAGGCCGACATGGGCCGGCATCGCCGTGATCGGAAGCGAATGGCCGTCGTCCCCGGAAGTCGGCCGGCTACCACGGAGATCGAGCGATTGGAGCGCTGGGTGGCAGCGGACCTGCTCAAAATCCACCTCCATACCGGCCGGACCCACCAAATCCGCGTCCACTTGAGCCATATCGGCCATCCAGTCGTCGGCGACCGTCAGTATGGCTCCGGCTGGGAACGCGGCCTCGAGGGCCGCTGGCCGCGGGAGCTGGCTCGACGTGTTCCTCGGCAGTTCCTGCATGCCGCCGAACTCCGCTTCGCCCATCCCGTTACGGGAGAGGAACTGGCGCTTTCGGCCGCCCTGCCAGAGGATCTGGCCGCCGCGGCCGAATGGGCGCGCCGGACAAGTTGACCGGTACCTTAGTCGTTATTATACTTGTACTTCCGCGTGTGACTGCACCGCGCTTCCTCCCCCATATCCCAAACTGATTCGAGGCTTGTGCCCCGTGTCGCTTTCCAACGAGCGTCAGCTGATTGTCGAGGTCGGCGACTCGCTGTTCGCCGCCACCGCCGCCGCCGTTCGCGAGGTGGTTGAGCCGCTGGAGGCGACGCCCGTGCCCGGGGCTGTGCCAGAGGTTCTCGGACTGATCAATCTGCGTGGCTCCGTGATGCTAGCCGCACAGTTGGGTCGACTTCTGGGCCTCGAGTCGCAAATGCACCGGGAATCCGCATTCGTCGTCGTCGAGCAGGGTGAAGGGCGCTTGGCCCTTGAAGTAGACCGCCTGGTAGGTGTGGCTGACTGCTCGCCGTCCGAGCTAGATGTTGACAGTGACCAGCTCGCGGCGCTCGGTGCTAGTGGTGTTGTGGTGGGTGTAAGCCGTTATGGTGAACGTCCGTGTTTCCGTTTGGACATTCCGCGCATCTTCGAACGCTTGCTCGATCCTGTTGCCGACCATGACGCGGGCGCGGATTCAAGTTCAACAAGAAGGCGGGTGTAAGAATGAGCCGCACTGTTCTGATCGTTGACGACGCGATCTTCATGCGAACCATGATCGCTGACATCTTGAAGGGAGCGGGGTTTGAGATTGTGGGGGAAGCGTCATCAGGCGTTGAGGCCGTACAGAGATACCGTGAGCTGAAGCCAGATCTTGTCACGATGGATATCGTCATGCCGGATATGGGTGGCATCGATGCGGTTCGCGAGATAGTCAAGGAGGATCCCAAGGCACGCATCCTGATGTGCAGCGCAATGGGCCAGCAGGGTCTCGTGGTAGAAGCAATTCAAGCCGGCGCTCGCGATTTTGTGGTCAAGCCCTTCCAACCTTCGCGCGTGCTTGAAGCCGTGCAACGTTTGCTGGGATGACTCATCAGCAGCAGCGGTATGCCGAACTGTTCGCCGCGGAAGCGCGCGAGCACCTTGCCGAACTGAGCAGCAGTTTGGTCGAGCTCGACAAACAGCCCGGCAACCGTAGCCTGCTGGATTCAGTCTTTCGTTCGGTTCATACGATCAAGGGGATGGCGGCAGCGATGGGTTATGAGGTCGTGACCCGCTTGTCCCACAACGCCGAATCGGTACTCGCTGAGTTGCGGGAAAACCGGAGGCAGGTTGACTCAGCGACCATCGATCTATTGCTGGAAGCCTTTGATCAGCTGGGCGGGGCCGTGGAAGCGACTGTGGCTGGTGTGGAACCACCCGATCCGGCTGTCACTATCGAGAGGCTGGTGCTGTGGCGCCGGGCGGGAGAGCGCGCGGCGGCGGCTGCCGCGCCAGATACATCGATCACCGCGCCTCTAGAGAAGAGCGCGCCTAAGCATCGACCTAAAGATCCCGGGCGTCTGCGCGTCGACGTGCGCAAGCTTGACGCTCTGATGAACCTGACGGGTGAACTGACCATCCTGCGAGGTCGCCTCTTGGCTCTAACCGCCGATCACAGTTCGGAGCCGCTCCAGGAAGCGATGGAACAGGCGAGCCGGCTCATCGCTGAATTGCAGCTCCAGGTCATTGAGAGCAGAATGGAGCCGGTCTCCGAGCTTTTCGATCGCTTCCCGCGGCTGGTCCGCGACGCTGCACGCACGGCGGGTAAAGAGGTGGAGTTGTCGATCAGCGGTCGCGACCTTGAGCTTGATCGCACGCTGTTGAATGCGATTGCCGACCCCCTGGTTCACTTGCTGCGAAATGCTGTCGATCACGGGATCGAGCCGCCGGCCGAACGGGAAGGGAGCGGCAAACCTCCTGCGGGCCGGATCGGGCTTGCGGCGCGTCGTGAACGCTCTCGTGTCGTAATCGAGGTGACAGACGATGGGCGCGGCATAAACTTGGAGACGGTTGCGGAAAAGGCACATGGCGCTGGGATGATAGAAGCAGATGCCAAACCCCAGGATCTGGAGCTCTTCCGGATTCTGTCCCGCCCGGGCTTTTCGACGGCTGACAGTGTAACGACGCTATCGGGACGTGGCGTGGGGCTCAATGTGGTTGAGGAGTGCGTCAAAGCTTTGGGCGGTTCGGTCGAGTTGACGACTGACCGCAATGTCGGCACCCGGCTTCGATTAGAGTTGCCAGCAACCCTGGCCATCGTGCGGGCACTGATCGTTGAGGTAGCAGGTCAAGTCTATGCGTTGCCGACGACCTTCACACGCGAGAGCTTCGAACTGCCGGGGCCCGCGGTGGAGCGTGCCCACGGGCGCGAGTGGGTGAATTGGCGCGGATCAAGGCTCCCGCTGACGCGGCTGCGGCCTCTGTTCGCGGCGGGCAAGAATAGTGACAATCGTGACGATGGTGCGATGAGTCGGGACTGCGACGATCACGTATTGCGCGTCGTGGCGCTCGAATTTGGAGCGACGCGCACGGCAATCTCGGTCGATAAGTTCGTTGGGGAAGAGGAAGTCGTCATTAAGCCGTTTGATTTACCTCGTGGGGCTATTCCCGCATTTTCAGGTGCAACGGTCCGACCCGACGGACGACCTGCCCTTGTAATCGACGTTGGAAGTCTGGCGCAGCGAATCTCAACCCTCAACCTCTGATATCCTGAATTGAATCGGCCTCGAGAGCTTAGGGATCTAGAGCTTGACGCGCTTCGCGAGGTAGCCAACATCGGCGCCGGCCACGCGGCCACAGCCCTCAGCCAACTGACCCATTGCCGAGTCATGATCGATGTGCCGAATGTCAAGATCTGTTCGGTCGCGGAAGCTGCTACCTCTGTCGGCAGTCGCACCAGTGTCGTCGCCGCTGTGCTCATGCATGTACTGGGTGATCTGACCGGGCGCAGTCTGCTGATATTTGAGAAGGATTGCGCACTCAGGTTGGCAGACTTGTTGCTGAACAGGACTCCGGGGTTGACCAAGGTGTTTGCCGAACTGGAGCAGTCCGCGGTCAAGGAAACAGCGAACATCTTAACTGGCGCTTACCTGAACGGTCTGTCCGACTTGCTGGGTTTGATGTTGATCCCATCCGTTCCCAGCCTGGCGATTGATGTATGTGCGGCCATTCTCTCGACCACTTATCTCGGTCAGGGAGATGAGCGCAGCCAAGTCATCATTCTCGACACCCGGTTCCGGTTCGACCCGGGTGATGAAGGGATGTCAGGCCACTTCGTGCTGCTACCTGATCCTGCGAGTCTGCAGGTTATGCTGAAGACGTTACGGCTCAAAAGCGTATGAAGGGTACGGCTCATTCTGAGGCTGATCTCCGCGTTCTCCGGGCGCTGGCACAGCGGATCGATCCGGGGGATGCCGGGGCCTGCAATAATCTCGGAGTAGTCTATCACCAGAAGGGGCTGTTCGAAGAGGCGATAGAACAGTTTCGCCGGGCGCTGGCCATCGATGGCAAGATGGAGGTGGCACGCCGAAACCTCGAAATCGCTTACCATCAGACCGGCCATTACGATCGACGCATAGCGGAACTGATAGAAAAGCTCCGAGTTGATCCACGGGACTCAGAATCACAGTTCGAGTTGGCGGAAGCGTACGAAAACGCGGGGCGAATCGATGAGGCGATCGTTGAATACGAGAAATTAGTCAGGAAGCGACCCGACGATGTGCGCCTACTCGTAAAGCTTGGCACCGCCGAGAAAAGGCGCGGCGAATTGAAGCGAGCGATCCGCTGGTACGAAATGGCCTGCCAGATCGCACCTGACCGACCGGTGATCCACTATTCACTGGGTGAAATCCTCTATAACCAGGGGATGAATGATGAGGCGGTATCGCACCTAAGACGAGCCCTGAGCTTGAATTCGTCGTTTGCCGAAGCCCATCACTTGTTGAGCTTCGTTTACGGCGACATCGGCGAGGCGGACAAGGCGGCGGAGCACGCCAAGCGCGCCGCAACGCTTAATCCCGCGGCGGCCAAGGTTCAAACGAACTTATCGCTCGACCGCTACAGCGCCGCTCGCTATGTCGAACTCACAGGTAGTGCGCCCTCACCAACGGCGGACAGTCAGCAGGCGTTTGCGCACTACACACTTGGCATCGCCTTCCGGGCACGAGGTTTTTACGAGGAGGCTCGGCGTGAATTCGCTCGGGGGCGTGAGGTGGGCGAGGATGCTTCTCTGATCGACCAGGCCGAGGCCGAGCTAGCCTTGCTGGATGGAGATGCAGAAGGGGCGCTGGTCCGCTATGACGCTTTGTTGGCACTGACCAGTGAAAGCCCCAAGCTATGGAACGAGCGTGGCGTAACGTTACATCAGGTCGGCCGTCTCGAGGAAGCCGAACAGAGCTATCGCCGTGCACTCAAGATCGATGGCAAGTATGCGCTGGCCTGGAATAACGTCGGCGTGCTGAGCGTGCACGGCGGTGATTTGCCAGAGGGTGAAGCTGCGTTGCAGCGGGCATTGGAGGTGCGTCCGGATCTAGATGACGCCAGCTTCAACCTCGGGCTGCTCTGGATCAAGACGAATCGGGCCGAACGCAGCCTGCGGCTTTACCGAGAGATGCTGCTGGCCGACTCAGGACGTGCGGATGCGTGGACCGGTTTGGGTTCGGCATTGATGGCGATGGATCGCACGGCCGATGCTCGCAACGCCTTCGCGCGAGCGGTTGAAGTGGATCCGAGTTTCGCACCGGCTCGCTACAACTTGAGTTTCTTGTTGGCGCGTTTGGGCGATCACGCCGGCGCCTTGCGGGAAACCAAGATCGCGTTAGAGCTCGATCCATATTACACAGCTCCCCGCTACAAGCTATCGATCGATTTGCAGTACGAGGGCGGAGATGTTTGGGCTCCGGAATTGGCCGGACCGGAACGCATTCAGGCCAAGGACCCTGGCGTACGCGATTTCGAGTACAATCCGGCGGAACTGGAGGCGGTATTCAAGGAGCTGGAACCGTCGAGTCCGATGGAAGCAGAGGCGCCTGCCGTCGCCGCGGACTTGTTCCGGTTGGCTCGCGACTACCTGGCCAACGGGTTGTACGATCGCGCGCTATCAGAGGCGGTGCACGCGGTACGGGCAGGCGGTGATGCTGCCGAGGGAGCCCTGATCATCGGCGAGCTTTACCAGCAACGTGGGCTATACGGTGAGGCGCTGGAGCGCTTCCAGGAGGCGCGAGAGCTGCGGCCGGAGGATCCCGAAGTGCTGGCGGGTCTGGCGCGTTGCTTGCTGAGACTCGACCGGCCCGATACGGCGTGTGAAGTGGCCGAAGCGCTGGAGCCGATGGCAGCGGGTGATGTGTCGCACCTGCTGATCGTTGGAGAGACGTACACGCTTGCAGGAAATGCGAAGCGAGCGTTGGCGGTGTTGGATCTGGCGGTCGACGAGGCGCCACGCGATCCGGTTGTGCACAGGCAAATCGCCCGGGCGGCGCTGTCGATTGGCAACCGACACCGCGCCAAGCAGGCCTACCGAGTAGCGATCGCGGAAGATCCAGACTTCACGGCGGCGCGTGTAGAGCTTGGGAGAATCTTGCTGGATGAGGGTGCCCACAGTGAGGCCGAAAATGAGATTCGGCAAGCACTGGAGCTCATGCCTACCTATGCGGAAGCGACCTTCGTAATGGCTCAGGTCCTTAGCCGGCAAGGGAAGGTTCGTGATACTATTAACCTGCTGGCTGATTTTCTCGAGGTAGAGCCGTATAATCTGGACGCTCTGAGTTTGTTAGCCGAAGCGCTCGTCAGCGCTGGACTGAAGCGAGAGGCGGAACGCGCGTACGAACGTCTTCTGAGATACGATCACGAGCGGCCGGCGGACCTGTTGAAGTTGGGAGAATTAGTGGCTGAAGCTGGCCGCTACCGAGAGGCGCTGGGCTACTGGCGACGCATAGTCTCACTGGCACCTGACAGCGAATTCGCGTCAAAAGCCAGGAGCCTGGCCAAGGCGGCTTTGGGACTGGAGCAAGCACCCGAGGGTCGGGCGACTGGGAGTGGTGGCTGATGCCGATCGAAGGCTCGTTACGTGAGTTTGCGCTGCACGACATTTTCCAGCTTCTACATATGTCGCGGAAGTCGGGAGAGCTGCGGCTGGTGCGCGAACCTGCTGGTACCAGTGGAGTGGTCGTTTTCAGTGGCGGTGCGGTAGTAGGTGCGACTCTTGGTGAAGCCTCACCGCGGCTGGGTTACATGTTGCTGAATGCGGGGAAGATCACCGAGGCCGACCTCTTCCGAGCGGGTGAGTTGCATGCCGAGGATCCCGGACGATCCTGGGGCGAGGTCTTCCGCTCGCTCGGAGTAGTCGAACCGGACGAGCTGAAGAAGTATCTGAAGTTCCAAGTCGAGGAGTTCGTGTACGAATTCCTGGATTGGCATGACGGTCACTTCTTGTTCGGAGAGCGCCCCGTCGCCGATGATGAGTGCCTAGCCTGGATTCCAGTTGAGTCTTTACTGATGGAAGGAGCGCGACGTGCCGATGAGTTGTCAGCGCTGGGCTCGCCGGTCGAGAGTGCTGAGGCTGTGCCACGATTGGCGCAAGGGGCGGCCGCGGATGGTGGATTGCTGGATCTGACGCCGGAGGAATGGGAGGTGTTGGGACGGGTCGATGGTTCAAGTGATTTGAAGGCGATTGCCTGGACCTTGGGTCGAAGCGAATTCGACGTTAGCAAAATAGTCTCGACATTGTCGAACAAGGGGTTGGTGGAGATCGGCTCGCAGAAGGAAGTGGCGCGCACCAAACCGCCGCATGAGTTGGCTTTGGATCTTGCCGGGGAATTGATCGAGCGAGGGGAACTGGAACTGGCCAGCAGCAAGATCAGCTCGGTCCTCAAGGCGCATGAAGACGAACCGCGGGCGCATTATATGGCCGCCCGAGTCCTGGAAAGGAAAGGCGACCTTCGCGCCGCCGAACAAGGCTACGAGAACGCGTTGAGTTTTGATCCCCTGGCCAAGGAGGCCAGGCAGCGCCTCGGGTTGGTGCGTCTGAAGCTTGGAAACATCGACGGCGCGGCTCGGGCATGGCGAGCCTATCTGAAGATGGTACCCGATACGGTAGAGCGGCGGCGCGTCCAACGAGCGCTTAGCGCTGTACGTGAACTTCAAATTGTTGTGAGCGAGTTCGATGGGCGCGAGCGGCCGTAGATCCCTGCAGGAACTGACGGCCGAAGTCGCCACGAATCCCAACTCGACGGCGTTCGTTGAGCTTGCGGCAGCGTACCGCGAACGCGGTGATCTCGAACGCGCGCTGCGTTTGTGTTTGCGGGGCTTGGAGCGCCACCCAACTCACGTTGAGGCTCACTTCGAGCTGGGGCGTATCTACGAGGCACGAGGCGACCGGGAACTGGCGCTCGACGAGTGGGGAATCGTCCGCCAACTCGCGCCGGATCATCTGCCATCAAGAATCGCTCTGGTGGGGCTGTACCTGGACGAAGCGAGGTTGGCGGATGCGGAAGTAGAATTGCGTGAAGCGCAGTCGGTCGCAGCCAGCCACCCGACGGTCAAACAACTTCGGCAGCGCCTGGAGGCGGCCAGCCGGGATGGACGCGATAGTGAGGAACCACCGGCTCTCGATCCGTTCGATTCGCTCGCCCGAGAATTCCCTGGGCTTATTGGAGTGCTGCTGGCTGATCAGGAAGGCCAGTTACTCAAAGGCCGAATGACAAAGCGAGGTGCCGAGTCAGACCGCATGTTGGCTGTAACACTAAGTGGCGCGCGCAAGGAAGCGGACCGAGTGGCAAATTATCTGGGGTTGGGTGACCTGAAAGGCATCGTGATCGAGAGCTCGGCCACTCGGCTGACGGTGGCGCCCGTTCAGAACCGCCTGGTAATCGTTGCTATGGCCAGTCACGTGCCGGCCGGACGCTCAGCGCTCGCCGTGCGACGGGCCGAGGAACTTGCCGAAGTGCAAAGTGGTGACGGGCGATGAGCACGGCGTACGATGCTTTGCTGTCGGGACTGATGCGCACGGCGGGAGTTCGTGGAGCGCTCGTCGTTGCTGTGCCTGATGGTTTGGTGGTGGACGGCCGAGTCCATGTCGGGGTAAGAAGTGACGCGGTCGCCGCACTAGCCGCCTCACTCTACCGTCGTGCCTGCCGGGCCACCGGGGCGCGCGAGGGACAGTCGAGATTCGTCGAACTAGAGGCTGATCGTGGGCGAATCCTCATCGCTGGCAGGGAGGACCTGGCATTGATGGCAGTGATGGAGCGGCGGGCCAACGTAGGCCAGGTCCGCCTGGCGGTTCTCCGCGCCGCTGATAGTCTGCTGGCGACGGGGCAGGGGTGAACCGATGGATCGCCTGAGCCTCCAAGAGATTCAGCGAGCCTTCGTCGAGCCGCTCGAGGATTTCGTTCGTGAGGCCGGCGTGCGAATGGCGGTGCTGATCAATCGTGGCGGACAGGTTCTGGCTCAATCCGGGTTCGAGAGATTGTACGACCTTGTTGGAGTCGCCTCACTTGCGGCCGGCATCAACGCATCGAGCCGGGCTTTGGCCCGGCAGCTCGGTGAGGATCAATTCGAACACCTTCACCATGCAGGTGAGGCTCGCCAACTCTTTCTTGGGCACTTCGAATCAGCTGCAGGCCAGTTGATGCTGATTACCGTGTTCGATGAAAACTCATCAATCGGGTTGGTCAGATTGTTCTTCGAGGCGTTTGTTCACAGGATACAGCGACTTCCATCCATGGACACAGCGCGTCGGTCGGTGAGCCCGAAGGATTTTGAGAGCGAACTTGAGACGAGTCTCGATCGATTCTTCAAAGACTTGGTAGGCGGCTGATCATGTCGCTCGTCAATTATGCAACTCGCGAGATCACCTGCAAGATCGTCTACTACGGGCCGGGCCGGTCAGGTAAAACGACGAACCTGCAGTACATACACAGCCGGGTGCCATGGGATCGCAAGGGCGAGATGGTGTCTCTGGCGACCGATGCGGATCGCACGCTGTTCTTTGACTTCTTGCCGTTGGAGCTTGGACGGATTTCCGGTTTTACGACTCGCTTCCAACTGTACACCGTACCCGGCCAAGTGTACTACAACGCCACACGCAAGCTCGTGTTGCAGGGAGCAGACGGCGTCGTGTTTGTGGCGGACAGCCAGAGGTCGCAGCTCGAGTCTGACATCGAGTCTTTCCGAAATCTTCAGGAGAATCTGCTCGAGCGCAGCATTGACATCCGGGATATTCCAGTCGTGATGCAGTACAACAAGAGGGATTTACCCAACGTTCTCGATATGGAACGATTGGAGGAGGATTTAAATTTCAGGAATGTTCCGAGTTTCGCGGCATCAGCCCTGCTCGGTGAGGGGGTCTTCGACACGCTGCGAGCCGCCAGTGAAGGCGTCCTGAAGAAGCTAGCCAGAAAGCTGGAGACCTCCGCTGATGTGGCCGCAGGAGGTTGAGGTTGAAGAGCAGTATTGATCCGGGACTGACGTTCTCGAATTTCGTGGTCGGCTCGGAGAACCGTCTAGCCTGGGAAGCCGCACGTACCGCCGCAGAGTCACCCGGCTCTGCCTACAACCCACTATTCATCTACAGCGATACTGGTCTGGGAAAGACGCACCTACTTGTTGCGATCGCCAACCGTGCCCAGGAGCTTCAGCCCGATATTCGAGTCGTCTATACGCCGCTCGAACAGCTGATCCGCGATTTCGCCAGCGCTTCGGAAGCGGAGTCGTTATTTCAACAGGCCGACATCCTGTTGATAGATGACCTCCAGTTCGTTGGCGAGCATGCTCAAAGCCAGCGTGTGCTGTTCCACGTGCTCGACCGTCTCTTCATGGCGGGAAAGCAAGTCGCACTGGCATGCGACAGGCCGCCACTCGAGCTCGGAGAGCTCGATGACCGCTTGCTCTCGCGCTTCAGTGGCGGACTGGTAGTCGACATCGGGCGACCGCTATTGGATACGCGCCGCTCGATCCTGGAGCTGCGCATAGCTGCCATTCAGGCGAATCTCAGACCGGAGGTGATCGATGAGATCGCCCGACTGGCCATCGAAAATGTGCGACAGCTCAAGGGCGCGCTCAATCGCGTGCTGGTGGCCCAGAAGAGCGAGGGACGCGAGATACAGGCCGACGAGGTCGACCGCTTGCTGGCCGATGTGGTGGGCGATGGAAACCTGCCCTGGCTGACTGAGGCACGCAGCCGGGCCGCCGGCGAGTTCGAGGAATTTCTCACCGACGTATCCTCTGCGGTGGAAGAGGCCCTGGGCACACCAAAGTGGCGGGAGGATGTGGCCCGCGCGATCCTGAAATGGGAGGCCGAGGGTTACTCGACCAGCCGGTTGGCTGAGTTCCTGGATCAGGGAAGTCGTGAGGATGCCGAGCGGGTCATTCAGGCATACGAGCGTGATATCTCAATGTTGAACACCATTACGGACGAGTTGAATCGCTTGAACGCCACGCTGCCGAGGGAACTTTCACTAAAGGATCCAGACCGGCTCAGTGACCTGCGCCAATTCTTGGAAAAGGCGCGCCGCACGGATCTCGCGTTGGATGAGTTCTTCCTGGACGAAGAGAAAGTGGTCTGGGATTGGCCTGCCTTTGATGACCGTCTGATCGAGAGCTGGGACGATGGCTATTAAGGGCAGCCTGAAAGAGGCCAGTCTGCCCGACGTTTTTCAGCTACTAACAATGGGTGGCAAGTCGGGGTGTCTATCCGTCACGGATCGCCAGAGCTTTGGGTACATCTATTTCGAAGAGGGGCGGATCATCTACGCCTCGCTGCTAAACCGGCGCGATCGCCTCGGTGATATCCTGGTTCGCGAACAGGTGATCGACCGCGAGCAGTTGGAGTTGGCGATCGAGGAGCAGAGCAATACGCGCGATGGTCGGCGACTCGGCGAGATTCTGAGAGACGCAGGCTATCTCGACGAACAGATGCTGCAGCGTTATGTGTGGCATCAGATTGAGGAAGCAGTCTATCACCTGTTCACCTGGAGCCAGGGCACCTTCTATTTCGAGCCGGGTCAGCGACCGGAACAGGAGCCGATCCTGGCATCGATAGACCCGGAGAGCCTGCTTCTCGAGGGTGCGCGCCGGGTAGATGAATGGAGCCAGATCGAGAAGAAGATCCAATCGCTTGACGTCGTGTACACACTGGATCCTGACAGGTCAGGGTCACTTTCTTCGCTCAATCTCGCGCCTGAGCAAGAGAAGATCTTGCCATATATCGACGGCAAGCACAGCGGGTGGGAGATTGTCGAAGAGACGGCGCTTGCTGAGTTTGACGTTGGAAAAGCGCTCTATGGGCTCATTTCGGCGGGCCTTGTACGGCGTGCTGGCAAGAGGGAGCGTCCTGCTCGACCGGGGGAAACGCGGGTCCGCCTATACGAGCACAGAAACCTGGGTGTGGCGTTCTACAAGACCGCGATGTACGACGAGGCAGTCCGTGAACTGAAGCGTGTTCTGGCTATCGACCCGGGCGCTCTGGATGCTGAGTTCTTTCTAGGGCTCGTTGCATTGAAGCAGGGAGAGACCGAAGAGGCGGAGCTCAGGTTCAGCGAAGTGATTGAACGCGGCGGCCACAGTCCGGCGGTTTACAACAACTTAGCTTTGCTGCAGGAGAGGCTTGGTCGCAAACTCGAGGCTCTGGCGTTGTTGGAGGAAGGGCTGGAAAAGACGCGGGGCCACGTCAAGCTTTTGCTCAACCGGGCCGCGGTTCAACTCTCGCTGGGAGATCCCGGCGCCTCCCGGCTCACCCTTGATGAATTTGCCACATCGGTCGGTGATTCGCTTCCTTCGCTGTACTACTCGCTGCGCTCGCTTGCCGAGGCGCTGTCGGGAGACCTGGAAGCTGCGGTGCGGATCGCGGAGGAGGGTGTGGCGAGGCATCCATCCGCGGCGGCTTTGGCCAACAACGCCGGTGCAATATTGGAGCGGAGGGGGGATCTAAAGCGTGCCAAAGAGATGTACGAATTAGCGCTAGAGCAGGACTCTGGGCTGCCGCAAGCCGCTAAGAACCTTGGGGATATATTCTATCGGGAGGGTGCATACGAACAGGCGGGTGTGGTGTACCAGCGAGCTGTCAGAGCCAACCCGAAGCTAGGCGACGACATTTTCGCGAAGCTGGGAAATATCTACTACAAGGGTCGCGAGCGGCAGAAGGCGATGGAGATGTGGGAGCGAGCGCTCGACCTCAACCCGGCCAATGAGGTAGTGCGCACGAACCTCGAATTCGTCAGAGGCGCGTCCCGTGATCAGTGATGACACCGGTTTCACGCGGTTGTTCAACAAAATCGAGCGCGAACGGGGGTTTCGCGGCAATCTCTATCGCCAAAGGTGCCTGCGCCGCAGGCTGGCGGTGCGGATGCGGGCGCGTGGCGTCGCGACTCTGGATGAGTATTCGGCGCTTCTCGACTCCGACCCCGGCGAATATGAGCGATTGTTGCGCGTGCTGACGATCAACGTGAGTAAGTTCTTCCGCAACCCCGAGACCTGGGATGTCGTCAGACGTGTGTTGTTGCCGGATCTGCTCGCGCGGGGCTCGGCGTTGACCTTTTGGAGCGCGGGATCGGCCGCGGGCGAGGAGGCCTACTCGCTGGCCATCGTCGCCTGGGAGCTTGCCCGGACGCAGGGCCGCGGTTGGAAGGGTATCCGCATTATCGGGACCGACATCGATTCGGCTTGTCTCGCTGCGGCGCGCACCGCGGAATACCCGGCTGTCGCAGTCAGCGATGCACCCGCGACGATTCGTCAGCGCTGGTTCGATGAAAACAAGCTGTTCAGACTGCGTCAGCCGATTCCCAGCCTGGTTGAGTTCCGGCAGCTCGATCTGTTGGAGGGCCGTCCCGATTTCAATGCCGACTTGGTGCTGTGTCGCAACTTGCTCATCTATCTGGACCGGCCTGCCCAACGAAAGGCGTTCGAGACCTTTGCGGATGTGCTGAATCCCGGCGGCTACCTTGTCTTGGGGCGCGTGGAGATGCTCGGTAGCCGGATCCGTTCCCATTTCGAAGTCGTCGACGCTCGGGAGAGGGTGTTCCGGAAGCTGTGAAGGATTTCGTTCAGGCGGGAGATCTACGGATAGGCTGTCAGGTCGGCAGGCTCTCTGTGTTGGGACTGGGCTCATGTGTGGCCGTTGTGCTCTACGACGCTGAGGCCCGTGTCGGCGGTTTGGCGCACGTCTTATTACCCGAGCCTGTCGCGCCAGTAACCGCAAAGAGCCGCGGGCGGTTTGCGTCTACGGCGGTGCCGGACTTGGTAGATGAGCTGGAGGCGGCTGGAGCGAAGCGCGAGCGTTTGCAGGCCCGGCTGGTGGGCGGTGCCAGCATGTTTGAGGAACTTGTCGCCAAAGGTCGACCGCAGATCGGGGAACGCAACGTCGTCGCAGCGCGAAGAGCCCTGAAACAAAGCGGTGTCCGAATCGTGGGTGAGGACGTCGGAGGTGGGCGTGGCCGTTCGATAGAGCTCGACCTGGCGGATGGACGAGTTCGCGTCTGGGCAAACGGCTGTGACGATGTCGAGCTCTGAACGAGCTGGCGCAGCCACTACCGTCTTGGTAGTGGATGACAGCGTTTTCATGAGGCGCTTGATCTCAGATATGATCGGACGTTTCCCAGGGTTTGAGATTGTCGGTGTCGCCTCAGACGGAAAGGACGCACTGCGCGCCATCGATCGACTCAATCCGGATCTTGTGACTCTGGACATCGAGATGCCCCGACTGGATGGCTTCGGTGTGCTTGAACGAGTCATGTCATCGCGACCTCTTCCAATCGTCGTTCTCTCGGCCTACACGGAAACGGGCTCCCAGGCAGCGCTGCGAGCTCTTGATCTTGGAGCTGTGGATTTCGTCCCGAAACCGTCCGGCCCGATCTCGTTTGACCTGGCCCGGGTCGAGGGCCGGCTCTACGAGTCACTGCAGGCGGCGCGAATTGCCGACATGGGTGCGCTGTTGCGCAAACAGCTGGGAAAGCGGATCGAATCGGTAGCCTCCCGGACCGAGGACGCGGCCGTCGCAATCGCCGCATCCACTGGTGGGCCCCGCGCACTCGCGAAGATACTCTCAGCGCTTCCGGCAGAGTTGGGCGCTGCGGTGCTCGTGGTTCAACATATGCCAGCCGGATTTACCTCGACCCTTGCTGCGCGGCTAGCCGATCTGAGCGCGCTTCCCGTTGCCGAAGCCAGCGGGGGTGAAGAGGTGCGTGCGAATCACGTGTGGATTGCCCCCGGTGATTTCCACATGCGGGTGCACCGCTACGAATCGCAGGTTCGAATTGCTCTGGATCAGCGGGATACCCTCTGGGGCACGCGGCCAGCGGCCGATGCGTTGTTCCCAAGCGTAGCCCAGGCGTTCGGAGAACGCTGCGTCGGTGTGGTGCTCACCGGTATGGGGAGAGATGGGGCCAACGGTCTGGCTGCCATCCGGGCGTCGAGCGGGCGAACGTTGGCTCAGGATCGAGCCAGCAGCGTGGTCTATGGAATGCCCGGGCGAGCGGTCGAGCAGGGTGTGGCAGAGCAGGTCGTGGGGCTGGACGCAATCCCCGCTGCGATCGTCGGGCTAGTGAAGACGATGGGGCCGCCACATCCGGAAGGCCAGCTTGCCTGATGCGGGTTGTGAGCTTTCAGGTCGGCGGGACCCGCTTTGCTTTGCCCGCGGATGTGGTCGCGGAGGTCGTCGAGGCGGGGCCCATCAGCCAGCGTGTCCCCGGTGTGGCGGGCCAGCCACTGGAGCTTACGCGCATACGCGGCAGCTGGATACCCGTGATCGAGCTTTCTCAGCTGTTGGACGATTGGGTCTCCCCGAGCAGTGGTTCTGAGGACGCAGTGCTCTTGCTGTTGGAAGGAGAGCAGGGTCGGGTCGGACTTCGCGTCGAGAATTTTGGTGAGGTAACACTCGCGCGTCGAACCGCGATGCGACAAATGCGGGGTTCGGCAGAACTGATCGAGTTAAATGGCGAGCTGGTGCGTTTCCTCGACCCGCTAGCGCTGCGTCTGGGTGCAGCGGGGCAGTCGGCGCGCAAAGGAGGCGCCATGAATGAGAGGCTGGTTGGCTCTGAGCCAGCAAAGGTAGTCGTGTTTCGGTTGAGTGATGACGAATTTGGCATAGATGTGATGCAGGTCGTCGAGGTGATTCACCTGCCTGAGATCCGGATCGTGCCGAGGGCGCCGGAATTCGTCGAAGGCCTGTCTACGCTTCGTGACTCCGTCGTTCCGATCATCGACATGCGGAAGCGCTTCAGTCTGCCGGTTGATCAGACTGGGATTCCTCCGCGGCTCTTGGTCGTTCAAATGGGAAGTGCGCAGGTGGGTCTGGTTGTTGACTCAGTTCCGGGTGTGATTCCCCTCCGGGACGGCAGCGTCAATCCGCCGCCGGAACTGTTCCGAGGTCTGGCGCGGCGGTTTCTGAAGGGAATCGCCAGAATCGAGAATCGACTGGTCATTCTTCTTGACATCGAACGGATTTTGGATACCGAAGAGCGCATTGCGCTTGAGCAGCTGATCGATGCTGCGTCCGGGACGGACGGTGGAGGCGGCGACTGACTAAGGCTGCCCTTCTGCTCGTCTTCGGGCTCGTCGGTTCTGCATACGATCATCCCCCCAACCAGGTAGAGCTGCGTTCTGGGGCCCTGGTCTTTCGTTATTGGCGGGGCGAAGCGGCGGTGGCCGCGGCGCTGGCGGATGCGATGGCGGCTGCCCCGTCCCTCCCCGGGTTACCCGAAGACATCTTGGCCTATGGTGAAGTCATCATCTACTTGGCTCCCGACCGCGCGGTTTTCGACTCGTTAGCACCAGGCGTACCAGATTGGAGCGGTGGCATCGCGTTCCCGCAGGGAGACAGGATCGTCCTGCCGTTATTCGCACCCCGCGCCGGGGGTCTGCCGCTTGCTACCGTTTTGCGCCACGAGCTAGCGCATGTGGCGCTGAGCCGCTACTTGGGGCAACGCGTATCCCGCTGGTTTCAGGAGGGCTATGCGCAGCTGGCCGCTGGCAGCTGGGGTGCCGGCGACGCCTGGACGCTGCGATTCGCAATGCTGATGGGCGAGCTTCCGTCGCTCGAATCCCTGACCCTCGATTTTCGCGGCCGCCGGGTCAAAGCCGACCATGCCTACCTGCTTTCCTATACGGCGGTCGAGTACCTGTACCGGCTCGGTGGTCCGAAAGGGTTCCGACTGTTGCTTGAGCGCTGGCGCGATGTCGGCGATCTGGATCGTGCCATGCGACGCACCTACGGGCTGACTCAGACTCAGTTTGAGCGGATGTGGCGAAAGGAGGTTGGCCGCCGTTACAACTGGTTGTTGGTGCTGACCCAGACCGCGACGTACTGGACCGTACTGACGATCTTACTGCTGTTTCTGGGGTACTGGAAAAAGCGGCGTGATCGTCGAAAGCTGGCGGCTCTGGAAGCAGCCGTCGCTGTGGCAGCAGCTGCGGCGCGAGCTGAAAGCGCGCTGGATTCGCAGGAGAACAGCCGGTTTGGAGACGCGATTGACGGTTTTGACGACGAGGGATAGCTTTTAGCAATTCATGCCAAAAGACAATCCCCGCAGGCGGACTGGACGAGGGCCGGAGACGTCCCGTGAAACACAGAGAGCGACCGGGCCCGAGGCTTCGAGGACCATGACACGCGGAGCGAAGGAGCCGCGGGCGCTGCAGTTTACGCGACTGAATTGGCTTTTGCTGGCCACGGCCGCGCTCCTTATCGTCTCCGGGTATCTGGCGCTGGCAAGCGGTTCGCCAATGATGTCGACGGTGGTGGCGCCGATGCTGCTGGTGGCCGCCTATACGGTGCTGATACCGCTCGGGCTGATACTCTGAGTTGCGACGCGCCTTGACGGGTCTGTAAACTTGGCCTAAGCTTTTTGGCTCGGTGCAATATTTGCGGGCGCGTAGCTCAGCTGGCGAGAGCGCTGCCCTTACAAGGCAGAGGCCCCTGGTTCGAGTCCAGGCGCGCCCATACTCGCGCGGTTGAGAAATCCGGGCGGGTCGCAGATTTTTTGCGTAATGTTATTTCGAGACACTACCGCACGTGGTAGGGGTAAGGGCTCAAGGCCCGTTCTTTCAAAACTCAAGGTTGGAGACAGCCCCATGAAGTTGAGTAGCGCCTGTCGCATTGGTAGCGCTCCGCGAGTACTCGCGACGCTCGCCCTATCGGCCATCCTGTCTTTACCGCTGGCTAACGCGACGCGTGCTGCTACGCCGCAGGAGCCGGGTGGACGTTTCCGCGTACTTGTGGTTCCAATGGAATCGAGCGCGCTGGACAAGAGATTCGGCGGAAAAGTGGCTGACGAGATAGCCGACCGATTGGAAGGCTTCAGTACTCACACGCCGATCGCCGAAAAGGAATACAAGCGGGCGTTGAAGCAGTACGAGGTCAAGGAAGAAGATTTGGACCTCATCAAAGCCCGGCAGCTGGCCAACTTGATGGGCGCTCAGGTCGTGTACTACGGCACGTTGGCGACGCAGGGCGGTTCGTACAAAGCTGAGGGGACCTTCATCA
>JBFJOD010000003.1:0-59729 GCA_041617795.1 Gemmatimonadota bacterium
CGCTGGTCATCCTCGACGAGCCGACCACCGCGCTCGACGTGATCGTGGAGCGCGAGATCCTCGAGCAGATCCGCGCGCTGCAGCAGCGGCTCGGCTTTGCGGTCCTCTTCATCACCCACGACCTTGCCCGCATGCTGGAGTTCTCCGACCGTGTGGCGGTCTTCTACGCCGCTCGCCTGGTCGAGGTGGGACCGGCCGGCGAACTGCGCCGCGCTCCGCGGCACCCCTACACGCAAGGTCTGCTGCGTGCCTTTCCAACCATGCGTGGTGACAGCGTCGAGCTGGAGAGTATTCCCGGTTCGCCGCCCAGCCTCGAGAATCCGCCGCCAGGCTGCCGCTTCCACCCACGTTGTCCACTGGCCGTGGACCTCTGCCGCCAGCGTGAGCCGGAACTGGTCGAGCTCGCTCCTGGCCACGCCGCCGCTTGCCACCTAGCGGAGTAGACCGGCGCAGCCCTTCACTACATGGCGAGGTGCAGGTAGCTGCGGATCTCCCACTCGTTACCGTTGGATCCCGGTGCCCCCGGGTCGCAGCGTGGCGTGCCCGTCGCGTCAGGTACTTCGGCCGGGCAGTAGCGGGGCGAGTAGCGGTTTAGCGATCGCCAGTTAGCGCGCACGCCGAAGCGCGTTTGCGGGAGACCGAACCAGCGCGGCGAGCCGAGCGTGTGCGACAGATCCGCCATGAGCTGTACAGGGAAGGTAAGGTTGAAGTCGCGGTGATAGTCGTACGGCCCCCAATCGTTGAATTTGGCGAACGTCGCGAACGCGATCGAGCCTACGGCGATGCGGGCGTCGGCGCCGTAGCGATGGATGAGTCGCTGGTCGTCGCCGTTCGGTTCGCCCGTGCCGGCGTAGAGGTGCGCTACAAGGCGCGCGTCGCTGCTCAGCCGCGACACCAGGCGGCCGTTCAACTCCCAGAGATCGCGCGGCGGAGTGGCACCCGGGAAGGCGAAGGGCGTACGGCCGTCCGCCAGGATGCCGATGCTGGCGTCCTGGGTGGTCGGCAGATGCCGGAAGACGAGGCCGAGACTCGCGGCAAGCCGCGCGTCTTCACGGATGTCGTTATCCCACAGCCACATCCATGACGCTGGCGTCGGGTCGTAGCTCACCAGGAATTCCGCTGCGACCATCTCGCGATTGGCGCGCACCGCGAAGGGATCGTCGAGGATGTTGCGTGGCCGGCCGGGTGCTGGAGCGTCGCTCGGCACCGGACCGATGATCGGTTTCTGCCACAGGAAGTTCGGTCCGACTTGGAAGTTGCCCAGGTTGAGGGCGAGGCCGCTGATGGCGTTCACTTGGTTGCCGGATCCGCTGTCCTTGAGGCTCCAGCCTGTGTATGTGATGGTCGCGGTGGGACCACCGTCCGCGACGACTCCCATGTAGGCGCCTTGGGCGTACCAGTGCCAGCGTCCGCGTTCCAACGTGACCTTGGCTTTGGCGCCGAACGCATCGGACGAACGGACGCTGTCCTGAAGGACGCGGTAGCCGCCATCCTCTCTCTCTGCGACCTGGAAGCGATCGCCGACCTTGGTGGATCCAGACCAGATGCCGCCCAGCTCGAAGCCGAGGTTGCCCAAGGCGCCCGTCAACTGGAGCGTTGCCTTGCGCGTCGGTGGAAGGGGCACCGCGATCGAGCTAAACACCGCGGACTGCGCGGCGATATCTTCCTGAAAGATCGCGGTAGCCTGGAGCGAGCCGATGTTGCGGCTGTACTTGATCAGGAACGCAGGGTTGGCGCCCCACCAGAGCTGCGGGCCGACGGCTAGCTTCAGCCCCTCCAGCGACTTCTTGCCACTCAACTCCAAGCCAACCGGCGCTTCGGCATTATAGATGTCGGTGTTCGGGCCGTAGAAGGCGTCCCGGTACAGCCCAAAGAAGTCGCCCTCGTAGCCCCAGTGGGTGTGGCCGGTGCGGTAGAAACCGTCCAGCAGGAACCAGCGATCATCCCAGGACACGGTCGCGCCGTAGACCTTAACCCGCTCGATTCCTTCGAAGGGCAAGCTTTCGCCGTCAACTTCTACAGCGCGGGTGCGGCCGCGGTTCTCGTAGAAGATCTCGTCGATCGGATTGACCGGCACATGGCCGAGGATATTGAGAGAGAGGGTGCCCGTGACGTTGTCGCGGGGGCGGGCTTCGATGTCGGCATAGAACGATTCTAGATGGTCGAAGCCGCGGAAGGCGGGCAGCGTTGTCTGCGGCGTCTCGTCGCTAGGCGTGCTTATCCGGTCACCGCCCGTGCTGTAGGTCTCGAGCTGGAGCCGCAACCCGCTCAAGCGGACGCGCTCGAGGATATCGCCGGAACGGCCGGCGAGGTCGGCCCGCGCTTCGAGAGCGACCGACGCCAGGTCGATGGCGGCGAAGTGGGCTTGGATCGCCGCGAGGTCCGTCTCTGGCGCGTAGGGGTCCAGCTGGAACGCTCGGCGCAGGGCGTAATAGGCGGCCCGCGGGTAAAGCTCGAACAGCCCGCGGTCGTCGGGCGACCCCTTGGCGACGATCCCCCACCACTCTTCGTTCATGTTGTTCTCGCCCTCGACGAAGTCGTGGGGGTAGGCGGCGTTGGGCCAGGTGGCGTTCGTGTCGTGGATGTCGAGGCGATAATCTTGGCCGAACTTCCACCAGCCGTCGCTCCACTGGAAGACGAAACCGCCGATGGCGTTCCCGACCCGCCCCTTGCCACTCGACTGCTCGTAGATCTCCTGCCACTGGCCGAGCAGGTAGCGCGCTTGGGCCGCCTGGTCTTCACGCATCTCCCTGGCGTTCCAAGCGTCGGCGCCGAACTCGGTGAACATGACCGGGACGCCGAGCTTGTCCCTGACCACCTGGAACAGATCGCGGGCCGAGATTCCGCGGTAGACGTTGGTGCCGAAGATGTCCAGCTCCTCGCACTCCTCGGCGATGATGTCGAGGTACTGCGCGTCGCCGTTGGCGATGGCGACCGGCCGGTTGGGGTCTCGCGCTTTCACGGCACGAATGACCTGGCCGAAGAGCGAGTAGAGGTGGCGGGCGCGGGCGGCGTCGCGCTCGCCCTCGGGCAGTGCCTCGATCTCGAAGGAGGTCCACGACAGCCCGTAGTTGTTCTCGTTCCCGAGCAACCACATGAGGAGGCCAGGTGTGCCGCGGAACTCATCCACTAGCGCGACGATTTCCGCCGTCACGGCCGCGCGCAGGCGCGGATTGGAGTAGTCGACCTGCGGGATCCACACGCCATCGAGCGTGAACCCGTAGCGTGCCATCGGATGGTTGAGGACGGTGTAGATGCCGTACTCCTCGTAGATGTAGCGGACCCAGCGCGGCGGGATGCCGACATACTGCCGGATGGCGTTCACCCCCATCGCTTTTAGCAGTGGCATCTCACGGGCGAGGGCCGCTTCGATGACATCGTCCGGCTGATTCCAGAGGCTGTAGAGGTAATTTTCGTTGATCGGTATGTAATCCCAGTTCATTCCGAAGATCATGAAGTCCCGACCGTCCACCTGAAGCCGCCAGCCTGCCGCATCCGAGACCACGCGGATGTCGGCTTGGGTGCGCGCGGCCTCCTGTGACCAGGCCAACGCTGGCGTCAGGGCCAAGGCAGCGGCGATTGCGGCCCAGAGCCCTGGAGCGAACCGGGTGGGGTGTCTTCGAATCGAGTTCATGCCAGCCTCCTCAGGGGCACCGTTTTGCGCCGTCGTCCAAGGCGCGCGCGATCGCAACGTCGCGATACCAGAAGGCGCTGTCTCTCGGGCTACGCTGCTGTGTAGCAAAGTCGACTTTGTAAAGGCCGAAGCGCTTGGTATAGCCGAACGCCCACTCGAAGTTGTCGAGGAGCGACCAGACGAAGTAGCCGCCGAGCGGTACGCCGTCGGCGAGGGCGCGATTAGCCGCTACAAGGTGGCTGCGCAGGTAATCGACGCGGCGCCGGTCGGCGATGCGGCCCCCGCCGTCCGATGCGTCCGGGTAGGCGGCACCGTTCTCGGTGATGTAGATCTTCGGCGGCCGGTAATCACGCGTGAGCCTCACGAGCAGATCGTAAAGCCCCTGCGGGAACACCTCCCAGCCCATGTCGGTGAGTTCCTCCTCCGGAGCCACCGGCACGGCGACGGGCTCGCCGTTCCCGTCAGCCCGCACCACCACGCGGCTGTAGTAGTTGACGCCCAGGAAGTCGAGCGGCGCTGCGATAGCTTGCATGTCGCCATCACACACGAATGCGAGCTCGTGTCCGCTCAAGTGGCCACGGCGGACCCGGTCCTCGACCGCGTCCTCTGGGTAACGCCCGAAAAAGATAGGATCGAGGTACCAGCGGTTGAACGACCCGTCGAGCCGACGTACCGCCTCGCGGTCGGCCTCCGTCGCTGTGGCGGGCCAAACCGGCACAAGGTTTAGCGTGATGCCGACCTCGGCGTTCGGCGCGTTCCGCCGCAACGCCTCGGCAGCCCAGCCGTGGGAAAGCAGTACGTGGTGGGCGACGCACAGCGCCTCGAGAGAGTCGCAGTGGCCCGGAGCATGCTCGCCCTGCTCGTGGCCCAGCGTGGCGATACACCAGGGCTCGTTGTGCGTTATCCAGTCGC
The DNA here is from genome assembly GCA_041617795.1 of Gemmatimonadota bacterium. Lineage (GTDB taxonomy): Bacteria > Gemmatimonadota > Gemmatimonadetes > Palauibacterales > KS3-K002 > JBFJOD01. Next base: position 4,547 of record JBFJOD010000003.1, read on the forward strand.
AAACGCGGTCGCCAATCTGCCTGCTAACGACGTCGGCGTACTCCACGAAGGCCTCGGCCGTGTCGCGTGCGCCCCAGCCGCCCCGTTCCTGAAGCGCCTGCGGGAGGTCCCAGTGGTAGAGCGTGACGAAGGGTCGGATACCCGCCTCGAGTAGCGAATCGATTAGCGCGTTATAGAAGTCGAGGCCAGCCGCGTTGATCGCGCCGCGGCCGTCCGGCAACACCCGGGGCCAGGAGATGGATAGACGGTACGCGTCGAGGCCGAGCCAGCGCAGCAAGCTGATGTCCTCACGCCACCGGTGGTAGTGGTCGCAGGCGACGTGAGCGTCCGAGCCGTCGGCGATCCGCCCGGGCGTCGCGGCGAAGCGGTCCCAGATCGACTCGCCGCGCCCTCCTTCACCATAACCCCCTTCGATCTGCTGAGCTGAGGTGGCAACGCCCCAGAGAAATCCGTCAGGAAAAGCGATCCTGGCCATCGCTGCTCAGCCCTCCGGGTAGAGGTGACAGCGGACCCGCCGCCCCTCGAAAATCCGGGGTGATGGGTCGCTGCTGCGGCAGATGTCGTGCACGTCCGGGCAACGGGGTGCGAACGGGCAACCTGCCACCGTTCCGTCATCCGCCAGCGCTCCGGCGTCCGCTGCTGGTCGCCGGGCTTCCGGCTTTGCCTCGGCATCGGCGATGGAGGCGAGCAAGGCGCGGGTGTATGGGTGGGCCGGTGTTCCCACCAGAGCGCTGCTTGGCCCGTCCTCTACCACCCGGCCGCGGTAGAGTACGAGGATGCGGTTCGCCAGATAGCGGGCCGAGGCGAGGTCGTGTGTGATGAGCAGAATCGCGAGCTGGCGCTCTCGCTTGAGCTCGGCGAGCAGGTTCAGCACGCCCATGCGGATCGAGACATCGAGCATCGAAGTCGGCTCGTCCGCGACGAGCAGGTCGGGATCGACGGCGAGGGCGCGAGCGATGGCAACGCGTTGCCGCTGACCGCCCGACAGCTCGTACGGGTAGCGGTCGATGAACTCCTCAGCCGGTTCGAGCCCGACGGTACGCAGCAGCTCAATTGCCCGAGCGCGGGCTTCGCCGCGCTTCGCCTGGTTGTGCCGGAGGAGCGGTCGCACCAGGTGATGGGCGACGTTGTGCACGGGGTTTAGGGAGCCGAAGGGATCTTGGAACACCATTTGTACACGGCCGCGGTAGCCGAGGGAGGCCCGGCGCCGCTCGCGGGCAAAGACGTCCTCTCCATCGAGGTAGATCACGCCGCCGTCGGGCGGCTCGAGCCGCAGCAGCAAGCGCGCTACGGTACTCTTGCCGCTCCCCGACTCGCCCACTAAGGCGACCGCCTCGCCCCGGTCGATTCGGAACGAGACGTCCTCGGCTGCCACCACCCGGCGGGCCTCGCCGAAGAGGGCCCGGGAGGTGAAGGTCTTGCGGATTCCGCGCACCTCGAGGAGGGTGTGGCGCGGAGGTGTGGTGTGGGTTTGCACCGGCTCTCCCGCTTTGGCAGCTACTTTGTTCGGTCACCGAACAAACTGCTGGGCGGGCGGTCTCCTGTCAAGAGGCCGTCGGAAGACTCGATTCTTGCAAGATCGGTGGGGGTTCGGCGTTCAAGACTCCCCGTCATATCCCGGCCGCACGATCACAAACAGCCCCTGGTTGGCGGGGACCGGCACACGCGACACGTCGATCTCGGCCGCTGACTGGAGGCCCTCAACAGCCGGTGCCTGCGCACGCATGCCTGACGCCACGCCGAGCGCGTCCGGATCGAGGGTCAGGCTCACGATTTCGTCTTCCCCCGACCACGATGCCAGAGCGATCAGGAGCCCATCTGAACGGACGTAGGTGGTCGCGAGCACGCGAGGATGATCCGTCGTGACCGGCGCATCGTCCAGCCAGTATCCCAACATGCGACTCTCGGCGATCCCGAACTCGTCCATCAGGCGCCACACGGGACGCGGATCTACGTCACCGTAAATGCGCGCCGTCATGCCGTACAACATGCCGCGGTACGGATGCCCGCCGTCCTGCAGCATCTCGCCCATCAAACCGAACGGCAGGCCGGACACCTCGGTGAGCCAGTAGTCCTCGTCCCGGTCGTACTCGAAGTACTCGCCGAACCAGAGCCGCGAGATGAACGGGAAATGTTCCATGTACAGCATGGCGCTGTTGATGTATCCGTCACGCGGGTTGAACTGGTTGGCCGAGTGCAGATCGATGACGACCTCGTCGCGATGCTCGTGGAGGACGGAGATCATGCGCTTCACCGTCTCGCGGCTGAAGGCGATGTCATCGAGATACAGGCCGTCGATGTGTTGGTTGGCGGCCAGCCAGGCGAGCCCCTCGATGTAGTAGTTGGTCCAGCGCGATGTACCCTTGTTGAGCATCGCCGCATCGTCCACCCGCCATGCGTGCCAGGCCGAGTGGTAGTTGGTCTTGAGGTGCTCCTGCATCCACGAGTGCCCTCCACCCTCGCCGTCGTTCAAGATCTCGTCGCCGAGGCTCCGCAGCGCAAACAGCTCGTGCGCGCGATAAGTCAGCTCGCGAATGGTGTTGTAGAGCTTGACCTTGATGCCTTTCGCGTGCGCTTCCTCGATGTACCTGGTCTGCCGGTCCAGGTTGAAGAACGGGTAGTTGATGTAGGGATTGATCTCGTTGGCATGGTGGATGTTGACCACCGTGCCGCCCCACGCCATGACCGAATCGACGGGCACGTAGCGATGCACGAACCGAGTGCGGAAATGCGCCCGGGTGTCGATCGGCTTGAACGGTGTGAGCAGGAACCGGATGTTGAACTGCAGCGTGTCACCTGCGGCCATCCATCGAGCGCCCGAGTAGTTGCGGGCGGTGACATCGTCGGCGCCCGTCTCGATCCGAATGCCGCCGTGCCCGCCGTTGAACCACGACGCCGGCATCCGCAGCGGTTGATTCTGGTAGAAGTTCGTGTTGAGCGGTCGCACATACGAATCATCCCGCAACACGTACTGAAGCCCCGCGTTGATTCCGCCGAGCCAGACGCCCTCCTGGTTATTCTCGACCTTCCAAGTCCAATCGACGTGCTGTGGGCGCTTCCCGCCGCGGAATCCCAACCCCAGCATGTACTCGGCGGCGGTGGGAACCAGGGCGATGGGGAGGGCTATGTCGTCCAGCTGGAGATCGCGCAACGCTTGCACACGGATGCGATAGTCGAGCATGCCATCGTATTCCAGGGCACCCTCCACCTGTACGCTCACCCGCTCGGATCGGCTTTCGGTGGACCAGGCGGCGCGACCGCGTGCCTCCTGCCGCACCGTATACGCAGATGGCTCCAACTGCTCCGGTCGGCCGTCCATGACGATCTCGAGGTCGATCGGGCGCGCAAGGATCGGCTGTGGCGTCTCGGCGAGGTGGGTGAGCTCGGGGCTGAAGTAGCTGATCAGGCGGTCCGGCAGGCCCGACGCTCCCAGCTCGACCGTCCGGCCCAAGATTGAAAGTGAGTGCCCCTCGATGCGAACCGGCTGGTATGGCTCGATGATGAAGTCGGGATCGGTTCCGGCGGTCGAGTTCAACCAGGCAAGCCGAGTCATGAACTCGGGCGAGTCGAATCCGCGATTGGCGATCCGGCCTGGTTGGACGTCGAGCACGATGCGTACAGCCTTGCTGCCCCGGTCAGCGGTCGACACCGTCACGTTGCCGGCGTATATCCCCGGGTCCTGATCCTCGGGCATCGCGAGCCCCATCCAAAGCGGCTGCACGCTACCCGCCGGCACCGAAACGTCGGTCACGAAGCGCTGTCCCTTTTCGTCGATACCGCCGCAGTTAAAGCAGGTGAATCTCTCTTGGAATGCGGCTGGGAAACCGTCGAAGGCCACGCCAACCCCGCTCAGCGGGTCAGCGCCGGCGATCACCGCGAGTTGAAACGCGAAGTACTCGCCCCGTAGCACGCGGCTGCTGAATTCGCCCAGGTGTCCGCGCTCTGTCCAGTGGTGCGGCAAGAAGTGCTGCATGCGTACGGGATAGTCGCGATGTTCTGGGACTAGCGCCCACCCATCTGGAACCTGGGAAATGAACGCGGCGGTCTCGGAGTCGCTGGCAATCACCTCCATCGGAAAGAAGCTGTGGAACGCATTTACCGATTGGATATGCGTGGTCCGCGCTCGCGGCAAACTCGACGGATACGCGGCGCGGACACGCCGTTCCCAGGCCACTTCCGCTGTCGACGCAGGCTTCGGGTAAGTGATCCTTGGGTAGTAACCCCCGGTCGATTCCCACGGCATGTAGTAGACGTGATAGGTGGCGGATCCCGGGTTCGGCTGGAACACGATGTCGCCCGACAAGTTCTCCACGCGTAACGCGAGGACGTTCGAGATGGGATCGTTGGAGGCCGCGTCGACCACCACGACGCTCTTGGCCGCGGGATCCCGATCGCGTCGCCGCCACGGGATTGTGACCAGCACCGCCTCACCGCCAGCCCCGTCGAGTACGACCACGGCTCGGTGATTCCCCCACGAGCTGCCCTCCGCGCCCGCCGCGAGCTGCGGCTCCCAATTACCGGCCTCGAACACCACACCATCGATGGTGTTGTTGATCTCTGGTGCGCGGTATAGCTCTCCCGATCCTCCCGGCTCGTTGCATGAGATCAGCAGCAGCGCGGCTGCTGCGGCAAGGAAGCGTTGTGTCATTCGCTTGTGCGTCATGGTGATAGCGAGAGAGCTCGCAGCAGCAAGTGACCGTCCAGGCCGTCGAATAAAGCGGCGTGGTCGGCGGCGAGTCGTAAAGCGACCGCACCTACATCCTTGCCGCGTTCGATGGCGCTCACCAATTCAACCGCGAACGCGCCAACAGCGGTTTCTGCGTTGAAGCTGTTTGCGTGCAACGCTTCGGTACGGCCGAGCGCCGCCAAGGCGGGAATCGCGAGCAGGTCGAGTGGGTCAACCGCATCCGTTGGGTTCGTGGCATCGACCACCGCTTGAAACGCCGCGCGTGCACGATCGCGCTCGCCGAGTCGTCGCTCCGTGTGTCCCAGCAGATACTGCACGAGTCGCTCCTCCGGCTCGTACGGACGGCCCTGTCCCAGGTGCTCGGGCCAGTCGAGGGCGGCACGCAGGTGCTGCCGCGCGTCGGCGAACGCATCACGCTCAAGCGCGTCGAGAGCAGCCAACGTGTATGCCTGCTCGTACAGTAAGTGGCTGGTGCGCGCGCTTTCGGACGGAAGGACGTGAGTGGCATTCAGGATATCGATCGCCTCGCGCGATCGTCCGAGCTCGTTGAGCGACCGCACGTGCAAGAGATCCAGATTGAAATCGCCGGCGAACAACGTCCGGCCCCGGTCCGACTGGGCCAGTGCGTCTTCCCACCGCCCCCGATCTTGCAGATGCCGGACCAGATGGATGCGAATCGTCCGGTCAGCGCCGTCAATCTGCACGGCGCGGCGCAAGTCCGCCTCCGGGTCCCGCCCGGAAAGGCGCTGGAGCAAGTGCGCGCGTGTCACGTAGAAAGGAGCGAAATCCGGCCGTTCGCCCAAGCCCACCAGCAGCTCGGCCAACTCGGCCTCCCGATCCAGGGCCCAGAGATTGAGCGCCAACAGATAGGTCCACGACCAGTGGTCGTCATGTTCCGCAGCCCAGCGAATCACCGGAAGGGTCTCGCGCCGGAACGGAAAGACGAATATCGGGTCGGCGCCACCCGCAAGCACCGACGGGTCGTCCTCCAGCCACCCGCGCCAGACCCGGAGCAGCGGGTTTGACGAGACAGCCATGCCGAGGCGGAGCAGCGCAACGGCATCAGCGGGCGCGCCCCGTCGGACGTAGTCGACGGCGAGTTCCAGGATCGTCTGGTCGGGGTACTCGCTCCGCAACGTTGCGATCATCGCCTGCGCCGACGTCTGGCTCGGCGCTGCGAGAAAGGCCTCGGCCGTCGCGAGGTGATGCAGCGGATCGATCTCGAGCAGTTCCTCACGCATTGACGCGACCAGTGCCGAGTCGCCCCGCTTCCGACCGACCATCGCCAGCACCTGCCGTGCCGGCAGGTTGTACCGATCGTAGTCCAGCGCGAGCCGGGCGTACCGCGTGGTTTCAAGATCGTCACCGCCGGCGAGCGCCAATTCGGCCAGCTGGACGTAGGCGGCGGAGCGATACGCCATCGCCCGGGCTGCCCAGCCGTACGCCTCCCGCGCGTCGCTGGCACGGTTCAACGCTCGATAAAGGTTCCCGGCAGTGAAGTTCGCCGCGGCATCGTAGGTGTCGAGCTGCAATACACGAGTCACGTGTGTCAGCCCCGAGTCGTACCGGCCGCGGCGGTACTCCAGATCGCCGAGGCCGAGCAACGCGTCGCGATGCCACGGCTCTGCGGCGAGCGCCCGCTCGAACGATTTGCGGGCGGCGGCGTAGCGACGGCCCTGGGCCAACTCGCGTCCCTCCGCGACCCAGCGATCGGCGTCCGGGATCTGCGGCCATGCGGACGGGTCGGTCACGAACGGCCTGGCCAGGGCGCGCGTGGCGGCGTCGGACGTGTAATCCAGGCCGAGTGCGGGAAGCTCCACCCGGTAAATGGCTTCATCGGCCAGGTCGATGGTTCGTGTGACAGGTGCAAGGGCCGAGAACGCAATGGGTTGGGAGGCGATGACGCGGCCGCCGGATGAGATGCGCAGCGTGTCCGTGGTGTCACCGAACGCATTCACGCTCACGCTCAAGCGTCCGTCAGCGTGTCGAACGTGCATGGCGCCGTCGCGCGAGGCATCCGTGAGTCCGCCGATGCCCTCCAAAGGAAACCAGGTCTCGGTCCAGCGATCGGCGACCCCGGGATCGAATCCTACCTGCGTGATCGGATTGCGCTCCGGCCCCGGCGCGTACTGGACGAGCAGCCGCCCGGCCTGGAATTCGATGTACTGCCCATCGCTATCGGTGAGCAGATCCTCCCACACACCCCCTTCACGGGACAGCGCCCAGAGCCAGAGCTTCTGCCCCGGCATTTCTTCGTAGCGCGCCCAGTGACCGAACCCGTACTCGTCGTCGTGGTAGTAACCGCCGAAAAAGTCGTCCAACTCTCCGACGACATGGTAGGACTTGTGTCCGGCGAACGTGTTGTTGGCATAGGCGGGCAGGTAGCGGCCCATGCTGTCGACGGGCCAGTCTCGTCGGGCTCCGGAATGTGCGAGAAAGGCGTTGCCCGGGATGGACATCTCGAGATCACCGCGCGCGAAAGCCGCTGCCGTCATCCAGTTATAGTAAGGTTGTTCGAGCGGGGTCGGGTTGTACCAGAAAACGTGCGTCTCGAAATACGCGCGGTCGGCGGGCAGGCGGATCTCGACGCGCCAGTGGGTGCGGGATGGCAGATCCATCGCTCCGACGAAGCAACTCACGCTTCCGTCGGGATTCTCGCGCAAGACGTAATCGACTGGCGTGGCGGTCGACGGCGTGTGGCCGATGACCCCGAAGTTGAATTCGATCCCGCCCGAGGTCCACGGACCGCGCAGCGCGATATTCCGGAACTTCATCACCTCGTTGCGATAGATGAACTCGTGTCCCGTGCGCTTCACGACGGCGCCCCACACCTTGCCGCCGGCCTGGGGGAGCACGAACACCTCGATGAGGTCGTTCTCAAGGTGAACGACCTTCCATTCCTGCTGGACCCCGTCCCTCGCGTATCCTTCGAAGGAGTGGTAGGGGTACAGGCGGACATCACGCGTGAGGATCGGGATCGGATTGGGCTCCGAGAACGGGTAGGTCGTGATGACCCGCGTTGCCTCTGAGACGCGGGCGGTCTGGGCGGCGGACGGGGTGGCCAGCGACGTGAGCGCGGCAATCAGCACGATCGTGGTGCGACACGACATAGGCATGGCGTTGTCGAGGTTCTGGTGGGAGCGGGGGATCGTTAGGCAATCTACGGGTCAATCAGTGCCATATCCACCGGCGATTCGCAGAGGATATGACCCTATTCCGATGTTCACGCCAAGGCTCCGTGAGCGATGACTGTGGGGTTTCGTCCCTTGACGGCGAGAGGCCGCAACGGGATAATGTGCGGTATGGATCCCGACACGGTGGAAGCATTACTGGTATTCGGCAAGACCGGTGCGATAATAGGAGCGGGCTGCGCCTTCACCTTGGGGAGCATCTGGGGTATGTGCGCAGCCGGAATAAACTACTTCCAAAGGAAGGACCGCAGAGACGAATTGATGAAGTTATACGAAGAAGGGAAAATCACGACAAGACCGACAATCCTGAACGCAGACAAGATCGTAGTTTAGGCAAAGCGGCAGCTAGAAGCGCAGCGAGCAGCACCCCTAACCGCCAACTTCCCAATACCTCACAGCAGGCTCCCGGTCCAGGATGCCGAACACCATTCTTGCGGTGAGGCACGCGTCTGCAGGTGCTCGGATACGCGTCCGGCGCGGCGGAGCTATGAATCGAAGCGTCAGTTGCCAGTGACCAGAGCCCGGAAGCCGGGGCGATCCTTCAGGACGTCGAAGCGTGGATCGAGTGCGATCGCCTTCGCCGACCAGATGTGCGCACCTGAGAGGTATTGCTCCAACTGCGCCACCGCGGAGTCGGGCTCGCCGACGCCCGCATAGATGTAGGCGAGCGCCAGTTGGGACTCGGGATTGAAGTAGGCGTCCATCGAGGCGGGGAACAGCTCGATCGCGCGTCGCCCGCTGCGAATCGCTTCGGCCTTGCGGCCCAGACCGGCCAGAGCGTGGCCTAAGGCCGCGTGCATGCGGTAATCGGCTGGGTGCTCGGCGAGCTCAACCTCCAAAACCGTCCGTGCGGAGTCGAACGCCGCCTGCGCGGAAGCGGGCGAGCCGGAAAACTGGTGAATCCAGCCGGAGAGCAGCGGCTTGGGGTAATAGAGCCATTGGGTCCTTAACGCGTCGTCAGGGTTCGAGGCCACCGTCTCGCGCGCGGCCGTGTAGTCGCGTGCGAGAAGGTCCCCGTGGAATCGACCCCAGAACACCATGAATGACAGGGCGGGGTCGATGCGACGGGTCACCTGGCGAAGGGGTCCAGGATCCCCGTCGCGGTTCAGCGCGAGCAAGGCGATGTCGACTTCGGCCGGGTAGTTCTCCGGGGCCAAGTCCAATGCCCGTCTAAACTGACGTTCCGCCTCGTCGTAGCGATGCAGGGCGGCGTAGGTCTCGCCGATCTCCACCGGCATGTTCGAGTCGCGCGGGTCAATTTCGGCGGCGCGTTGCAAGGTCGTCAGCGCCTCCTCCCAACGCCCCTGTCGCCGGTAGATGTACGCTCGCAGCTTCACCAGTTCGACGTCGCCTGGCAGCCCCCGTTCGGCGATCGCCAGCTCCTCCAGCGCCGCGTCGAACTCGCGAAAGACCCAGTAGTGGAAGTAGCTCTGCGCCAGATGCGCTTCGGGCAGTTGCGGGTCGATGGTCAGTGCACGCTCCGCTGCGGCGCGGGCAGCACGCAACCGCTCGTCGGAGCGATCGAAGTAGAAGTGGTAGTAGCGGGAGTGGATGATCGACAGCCAGGCGTGGGCCGCGGCGAACTCGGGATCGATCTCCACGGCCTGCTCGAACAGGCGCTGGGCGCTGCTGAAGTCGTTCACCTGCCAGCCCGGACGATTGAAGTACTCCTTACCGCGCAGGTAGAAATCGTAGGCGCGTAGGTCGTCCGTCGGTCGCGCTTCGATCCGCCGGAGTTCTTCTGGACTCAGCCTGGCGCGAAGCGCGTCGGTGATAGCGCTGGCGATCTCACTCTGGATGGCGAAGATGTTGGCCACCGAGAGCGTTCGGTTGTAAGTCTCCGCCCAGAGATGCTGGTCGCTGCTGGCGTCGATGAGCTGGACGTTGATTCGCACCTGGTCGCCGGCGCGCTGCACGCCGCCCTCCAGCACGGCGGCCACGCCCAGCTCCATGCCGATCTCACGCAGGTTCTTGGTCGTGTTCCGATACTCCTGCACCGAGGTGCGCGAGATGACTTTCAGGTCTCTGATCTTGGACAGCTGGGTGAGCAGGTCGTCGTGGATGCCGTCGGTGAACGGCTGGTTCGCCTCGTCGCGGCTCAGGTTGGTGAAGGGGAGAACGGCGACGGAGCGGCGATCGACGGCGGCAAGGTCCTCATCGGCGGTACCGACCCCGCCGCCCAGCACCCACCAGCCGCCGCCGGCCATCAGGACGACGCCAGCCAGCGCCAGGATCCCCGCCGGCCAGCGGCGCCCGCGTGGCTGGGCGACGATTGCCTCCAGTTCAGCGCTCGAGGCGGACCGCTCGCGCTGCACCCCTTCCGGCGTCCGCTCGAACGCCCAGGCTAGGACCAGCGCCAGCGGGAAGCCGAGGATAGCGACGAGCGCGATGGCGGTGGCCACAGCCTCGGGAAGCCGCAAGGCGGGGACGAGAAAATCGGCCGCCTGCATCACGGCGAAGGCGACGGCGCCGTAGACGGCGGCCACCTTGAAAACCTGGCGCCGCTTGAGCTCGGCGAAAAATGTCTGGTAAGGCCTGGGGCGGTCCGTCATCTGCGCTCGCGTGTAATGGCTGTCCGGGGGTCGCTCGGCGGCCAAATATGCATTCCGGGGGGTCGGGTATCAACGCGGAGGCGCGGCGGAGCCCCTGGCCTAAGGCCGACCCATTTCGGTAGGCATATTCGGACTGGCGGAATCAGGTAACCCTCAGGCCCCCCAGGAGTAGATCGTTCACGGGATCCGAGCGCGACGCCAGGCGCGTGTTCTTGCTCGAGAGAACCCAGTCGGTGGCCATCTCGTCCAGAATGCCGAACACCACCTTGGCAGCGAACAAGGCGTCCAGATCGTGCTTGAAGACTCCCTCCTGTTTGCCTTGTTCCACGACCCGGGCGATCAGGGCGAGATAGTCGCGCATGCGGCTGCGGGACAGCCGCTCCAGGATGTGCAGTGTGTGACGGAACTCCACTTGGAAGATCACCGCCAGGTCACGGTCCTCACCCAGCAGAGACAGATGGAGGGCAACGAGGCGACGCAGCTTGTCCTCAGCGCCGGCACCGTCCTCCTCCACGATGCAGGCCGCCTCCTCGTTGAAGCGCTGCATGGCGCGCTCGAAGATGGAAACCAGCAGGTCTTCCTTGCTCTTGAAGTAGAGGTAGATGGTCCCGTCGGCCACCCCGGCGCGGCGGGCGATGGTCGACACCGTCGTGCCGTAATAGCCGCGCCGGGCGATCTCCAGCACGGCCGCGTCCAGGATCTGCTCCCGCCTGGCCTCTTTCCGCTCGCCGCTCAAGCTGCCACTCCCGACTTGGAAGGCTTCAAATGAATACCTACTCAGTGCCGTAAGGCGCTGGCGGGCACACCCATCGCTTGGCCCACACCAGCCTATTATAGGTCAGGATAGCCTTTTGCACAAAGGGACACGCTGCGGCGAGCCGAGAAGGTTGACAAGCGAGGCAATCGAAGGTAGCCTACTGAATGAGTATTCAGTTTTCCGGCCGCGGAGGGTCCCAATGAAGAGGCACGTTAGCAAGGTTGCAGTACTCGGGTCTGGTGTGATGGGCAGCGCCATCGCCGCTCATTTCGCCAACGCCGGTGTCCCGTCACTGGTTTTGGACATCGTCCCCAGAGAGCCCAGCGAGGCGGAGAAGGCCGCCGGGCTCACCCTGAAGGACCGAGCGGTCCGCGACCGGCTGGCGGCGAATTCGGTGAAGGCACTGCTCAAGGCCAAGCCGGCGCCCTTGTTCACGGCGGAGCGGCTGGGCCTCATCGAGGTCGGCAATCTCGAGGACGATCTGCCGCGCCTCAAGGAGGCGGACTGGGTCGTTGAGGTTGTGAAGGAGGATCTGGAGATCAAGAAGAAGGTGCTGGCCGCCGCGGCCCCTCACATTGGACCCGAGGCAATCCTGACCAGCAACACCTCGGGCCTGTCGCTGGCCGAGATGGCTTCCGTGCTGCCGGACTCGCTCAAGCCACGCTTCCTCGGCACCCACTTCTTCAACCCGCCCCGCTACATGAAGCTGCTGGAGGTGATCTCCACCGCCGACACCGCGCCGGAGGTGTTCGCCTTCGTGGATAGCTACTCGACGACGCGACTGGGGAAGGGGGTCGTTCCGGCCAAGGATACGCCCAACTTCATCGCCAATCGCATCGGCATACAGGCTGTGATGGTAACGCTGCAGGTGATGCGGGAGATGGGCTTCACGGTGGAGGAGGTGGACGCGCTAACGGGCCCGGCGCTGGGCCGTCCCAAGACCGCCACCTTCCGACTGATGGACCTGGTGGGTCTCGATACTTTCCTGCACGTGGCTGAAAACGTGCGCAAGAATGCTCCGGACGACGAGAGCCGCGACGTCTTCGCCGACACCGCGCTGCTCGAGAAGATGGTGGAGAAGGGCCTGCTGGGCCGTAAGGTCGGCGCCGGCTTCTATAAGAAGGTCAAAGGTGCGAACGGTTCACAGATCCTCACACTCGACCTGGAGACGCTGGAGTATCGAGAGGGTAAGAAGGCGTCATTCTCGGAACTCGAGGCGGTCAAGGCCATCGACGACCCGGTGGAGCGGGTGAGCAAGCTCATCTTCGGGAAGGGCCGCGCGGCCGAGGCGGTGTGGAAGATGCTGGCGGCCACGCTGTCTTACTCGGCGATGCGCGTCGGCGGGATCTGTGACGACGTCTCGGCCATCGACCGAGCCATCCGCTGGGGGTTCAACTGGACTTTGGGGCCATTCGAGGCTTGGGATGCCCTGGGGTTCCGCGCCGTCACCGAGCGGCTCAAAGCCGACAAGTATGCGCTCCCCGAGTGGGTGGGCGCACTGTACGATGCGGGCGCGAAGTCGATCTACCAGCGTGAGAACGGCGCGCTCCAGGTGCCCACCGCGAAGGCGGGAGCCCTGGCGTCCGTGCCCGTCGACCCGCGGGTCTTCGAGTTCGAGATCTTGCGTTCTGCCGGCAAGGAGATCCGCCGCAACGCCGGCGCTAGCCTGCTGGACTTAGGCGATGGCGTCTTCGCGCTCGAGTTCCATTCGAAGATGAACGTCATCGGCGCCGACACGATCTCGATGATGATGACCGCCTGTAAAGAGGCGGAAACGCAGGGGCAGGCACTGGTGGTGGCCAACTACGGAGAGAACTTCAGCGCCGGTGCCAACCTGATGCTGCTGCTGATGGAAGCCCAGGAAGGCAACTGGGACGAGATCGACGTGATCGTCCGCCAGTTCCAGGCGGCCACCAACCGGCTAGAACAGTGTGCTGTCCCGGTGGTGACTGTCCCGCATGGCTTGACCCTGGGTGGCGGCTGCGAGGTGACCATGGCCGGCAACGCGGTCCGGGCCGCCGCCGAGACCTATATCGGGCTGGTGGAGTTCGGCGCCGGCGTGATCCCCGCCGGAGGCGGCTGCTTACGGCTTTACAAACGCAACGTGGCTACGCTGACCGACCCGACGGACGTCTACCCGGCGCTGCGCAAGACCTTCGAGACCATCGGTATGGCGAAGGTGGCGACGTCCGCCGAAGAGGGGCGGGATCTTGGCTTCTTGCGGCCCCAGGACACCTGGTCGATGAACGGCGACCATCGCGTGGCCGACGCCCGGGATCTGGCGCTGGCGATGGCCCGTGCCGGTTTCGAGCCGCCGCTGCCCGAGCGGGCGATCCCGGTGATGGGCAAGGCAGGAGTGGCGCTGGTGGAGTCGGTGCTCTTCAACATGGAGCAGGGCGGCTACATCTCGGAGCACGACCGCAAGATCGGGCGCGAACTGGGGCGGATCCTGAGTGGCGGCGACGTTCCCGGCCCAACCAAGGTGTCGGAGCAACACATCCTCGATCTGGAACGCGAGAGCTTTCTGCGGCTCTGCGGCGAGCGGAAGAGCCTCGAGCGCATGCAGGCGATACTCAAGACGGGGAAACCCCTGCGGAACTGACGGAAGGAAAAAGGAGAACGGCGATGCGAGACGTTGTAGTGGTCCTGGCGCTGCGAACTCCCGGCGGCCGGGCGAACAAAGGAACCTTCCGGCAGACGCGTCCTGATGATCTGGGTGCGACGGTGATCCGCGCGCTGCTCGAGCGGGCCCCGAACCTCGACCCGGCGCGGATCGACGACGTGGTGCTGGGTTGCGCGATGCCCGAGGGCGAGCAGGGGATGAATGTGGGCCGGAACGTGGTGCTGCTAGCCGGGCTGCCTGACAGCGTGCCCGGCATGACGGTGAATCGCTTCTGTTCCTCCGGTCTGGAAACGGTCAACCTGGCCGCCGCCGAGATCGCGTTGGGGCAGAAAGATGTCGTGATCGCGGGCGGCGTGGAATCGATGACGCTGGTGCCGATGGGCGGTATGCGCTACTTGCCTAATCCCACGATGGCCGCCGAGGCGCCGGGAACCTACCTGAACATGGGCCTCACCGCGGAGCGGCTGGCTGATCGAGATGGCATCAGCCGGGAAGCCCAGGACGCCTTCGCCTATCACAGCCACGCGAAAGCCCTTGATGCCCAAAAGCACGGCAAGTTCGATACGGAGTTGGTGGCGGTGAAGACCGCGGTAAGCGAACCCGGACCAAACGGCAAGCCAGCGGTTCGCGAAGTTGTTCTGGACCGGGACGAAGGCCCACGGGCCGACACTACCCTCGAGGCGCTGGCCAAGCTGAAGCCCGCGTTCAAGGCGGGCGGCACGGTGACGGCGGGGAACGCCAGCCAGATGACGGACGGCGCCGCCGCCGTGCTGCTGACCACGCCGGAAATCGCTGCCGAGCTCGAGCTCCAGCCGTTGGCGCGCTGGGTCGGCTACGCCGTGGCGGGCGTGCCACCCGAGATCATGGGAATCGGCCCGGTGAAGGCGGTGCCAAAGGTTCTCGACCGCGTCGGGTTGAAGTTGGCCGACATGGACGTGATCGAATTGAACGAGGCGTTTGCCGCTCAGAGCCTGGCCGTGCTTAAGGGCCTGGATCTGGAAGCCGAGGACCCGCGGCTCAACCCCAATGGTGGGGCGATCGCGCTGGGCCACCCGCTCGGCTGCACGGGCACCAAGCTGACGGCCACCGCCCTACACGAGTTACGGCGCCGCAAGGGGCGCTATGCCATGGTGACCATGTGCATCGGCACCGGCATGGGTGCCGCGGGCATTTTCGAGGCAATGTAAACGCGCGGTTCAGCGCAGGAGATCGTCATGTCCACAGTGATAGCCTATCCCACCGGCGGCCAATTCCTGCTGGAGGATACCGCGCCAGCCGACGTCTTCACCCCCGAGGACTTCGACGAGACCCAGCGGATGATCGCGGACTCGGTGAAAGAGTTCATCGAGCGGAGCGTGCTGCCGCACCGCGAGGAGTTCGAGTTCGGTAAGAAGATCGAGCTGGGGAAGCCGATGCTGCAGGAGGCCGGGCAAGCGGGTCTGCTGTCGGTGGACATACCCGAGGCCTACGGCGGGATGGGCTCCGACAAGGCGACCACCATGCTGGTAACCGAGATGATCTCCTGGTCGGGCAGCTTCTCCTGCTGGCACGGCGCCCAGACGGGCATCGGCACGCTTCCGATCGTCTACTTCGGGACCAGGGAACAGAAAGAGAAGTATCTGCCCAAGCTGGCGGTCGGCGAGCTGATTTCGGCCTATGCGCTGAGCGAGCCGGGCGCAGGCACCGACGCGCTGGCAGCCCGCACGACCGCGGTGCTCAACGATCAGAAGACGCACTACAAGCTCAGCGGCACCAAGCAGTATATCACCAACGCCGGCCTGGCCGACGTGTTCATCGTCTTCGCCAAGATCGACGGCGACAAGTTCACAGCGTTCATCGTCGATCGCGATACCCCGGGTCTGAGCATCGGTCCCGAGGAACGCAAGATGGGGATCAAGGGCTCCTCCACCTGTGCCGTGATTTTGGAGGACGCAGAAGTTCCGACGGACAACGTCCTGGGCGAGATCGGCCGCGGGCACGTCGTGGCGTTCAACATCTTGAACGTCGGCCGCTTCAAGTTGGGCGCCGGCACCGTGGGCGGCTGCAAGGTCGCCCTCGAGCATGCGGTCCCCTATGTGAACGAGCGTCAGCAGTTCGGGCGCCCGCTCAGCGACTTCGGACTGATCCGCGCTAAGATCGCTGACATCGCCGCCCGTACCTTCGTGGCGGAGTCGATGGTTTACCGCACCGCCGGGCTCATGGACCGGGCGATCGAGACACTCGATCCGGGCGCCGAGGACTTCGACCGCCAGATCATCGAAAAGGTCGAGGAATTCACCATCGAGTGCTCGATGATTAAGGTCTTCGCCACCGAGTCGCTGGCGCTGGCCGCCGAGGAAGGCCTGCAGATGTTGGGCGGCTACGGCTTCTGCGAGGACTACCCGTTGGAACAGATCTACCGGGACGAGCGGATCAACCGGATCTTCGAAGGGACCAACGAGATCAACCGCATGTTGATCCCCGGGATGATCCTTAAGAAGGCGCTGAAGAAAGAGCTACCGTTCTTCGCCGCCGCCAAGCAGGTGGCTGAGGATCTGCTGGGGCCGCCGTCGTTCGCAGAAGCGGGCGAGCCCGGGTTCCTGGAGGATGAGGTTGAACTCGTCAACGCGATGAAGCAGGCGTGCGTGGCGGCACTGGGCTTCGCCGCCCAGAAGCACGGAGAGCACATCAAGGACCAGCAGGAGGTCCTCTCGGATGCCGCCGACATGGTGATGGAGACCTACGCCTGCGAGAGCGGTCTGCTGCGCGCGCTCAAGAGGGTGGCCGCGGAGGGCGAAGCTGCCGCCCGTCCGATGGCGGACATGCTGACGTTGTACGTCCACGATGCGATGGACCGCGTCGCGGTCTGGGGCCGCAACGTCCTGGCCCAGAGTGCCGAGGGGGATGAACTGCGGACGATGATGGCGGGGCTACGCCGGCTGGCGAAGCACGTGCCGGTCAATCGAGCGAAGCTCCACGACGAGATTGCCGCGCGCATCATCGAGGCGGAGCACTACGTGGTCTGACGTTACGTGCTCAAGCTTCGAGAAGCCAGGCGCGGGCGCTGTCGATATCGTTAAAGATCTCTATCTCCATGTTGCTGGCATAAGCGGCAAACATCCGGCTCATGCCGACCTGCACAGGCTGCGACACGACAAAGGCCAGCCGTGATCCGGCGACCCGCTCGACGCCGTGGAGCTGACGTCCCATCTCCTGAACCAGCTCGGCCGACGGGATGTTTTCTTGCTCGCGACGATCGCTCAGAATCCGGAAGGGGCGTCGCATTTCCGGATCCGTCAGCAGGCGGGAGACGTGCTCCCGCTGCTCCTGCGCTGTGACGATACCCCGAATCGTCACGAGGGCGATGCCCGCTTCGCCATCTATCTCGTATGAAATCGGCAACTAGCCACTCCTCTAGAAGCTCCAGCCTCAATCCTCTGGACGAATATTAGGCCGTCGGCCCCGGGGTTGGTAGAAGGGTCTGCTGGCGGCAAGAGAGAGACCGCCGAACCGGCGGGCGGGGCTTGGACGTGCCTGCGGTGGCCGTAGTTATTAGCTTGTCCAGACACTAGGCACGAGAGCCAAGCGACCCTTCAGACTTCCACGCGGCGGCCGGCGGTGGACCTACGGACCAAGCTCGTCTTTGCCCTGGTGGCGGTTTCCCTGGCCAGCATGCTGGCGCTGGGTGCCGCCGCCTACAGACTTGCCAGCGAGTTCTTGACCGATAAGACGGAACGCCAGCTAATCTCGCTTGCCGAGACGAAGAAAGATGACCTGGAGAAGGTCATCAAGGGTTGGAAGGAACGCGTCTCACTCATCGCCAGTCGGACCCAGCTACGCGAAAGTCTCAAGAACTACAACGAAACGCTGAGCAGCGAACACCAGAGGCGGATTTGGCGAATCCTCAGCGATGCGAGGCTGTCGGTCGACGCCTTCCACTCACTCGCGGTCTACGACATCGAGAACCGTCTCGTCGCGGCGGCCGGGGTCGCGCCGGACCATCAGCATACGAGCCTGCCGGCCGCTCGGTTGACCGCTGGCGACACCATCAGTGCTCCGCAGATCCTCTTCAGCGATGATAACGAACTCTTGGCAGACTTCGTCGCGCCCATGACGCTGAATGCGGAGCGGATCGGCTCCCTCCACGTCGTCTCGAGAGCTCAGGAACTGATCGAATTGACCGAGAGTGTCACTGGGTTGGGTGAGACGGGCGAGACGATGATCGTGCTGCGCGACGCGTCGGGTACGACGCGGATGCTGCATTCGGCACGCCACACGAGCGATCAGCGCGGTGCGGTACTCGAGGGACCGGACGATCCGGCGGAGCGGGCGCTGCGCGGCGAGCCGGGCCCCTTCACTGAGGGACTGGTCGACTATCGTGGCGAACAGGTCTGGGTGGCCACACGCTTGCTGGAGGAGGTGGGATGGGGCGTGGTCGTGAAGTTCGACGCGGCGGAGGAGCATGAGCCGATTCTGGAGTTCCGGCGGCGGCTGACGCGGCTTGGCCTCTCGCTTTCGGCCTTCGCGATTCTGCTTGGGGTCTTTCTGGGTCTGCGCTTCGCAAAGCCGATTCACCAATTGGCCGGTGTGGCGAACCGCATTCGACTCGGCGAACTGGACGCTCGAGCCGAGGTGGCCCGGGAGGACGAGATCGGGCTGCTTGCTCGCACGTTCAATCAGATGGCGGAGGAGTTAGAGCAGAGGATGACGCTGTTGCGTGAGTTCCAGAAATACTTCGACGTCTCGCTGGACATGCTCTGCATAGCCGACACAGACGGTTACTTCAAGCGAGTCAACCCGGCCTTCGAACGGATCTTGGGCTGGTCGACCCAAGAGTTGTTGAGCCGGCCGTTCATCGACTTCGTGCACCCGGACGATGTCGAGCCGACTTTACGGGAGGTCGAGAAACTCGCCCACGGCATCCCCACCATATCGTTTGAAAACCGTTACCGCTGCGCCGACGGCACCTACAAACATTTGCTGTGGAACTCCTATCCTGAGCCGCAGACCGGGGTGCTGTATGCAATCGCCCGTGACGTGACCGAACTCAAGCAGGTGCACGAGCGGCTGCAGGCAGCAGACGAGCGCAAATCCTCGGATCAAACCCCACCGAACAGCGCTGCCACGTAAAACGCATAGCCCACCAGCAATACCACTCCCTCGCCGCGGCCGATCGCGGGCCGCCGCCACGCTAGATACGTCAGGACCAAGGCTGAAAAGAGCATCACCGGCAGGTCGAGCGTCAGAAAGCCGGGAGGCACCGGGATCGGAACGGGACTGGCCAGCGCCGCGACACCCATGATGGCCAAGATGTTGAAGACGTTGCTGCCGATCGCCGTCCCAAGAGCGACTTCAGTTTGCCGCCGGGTGGCCGCGATCAGTGTCGTGGCAAGCTCCGGGAGTGATGTTCCGACCGCGATGATCGTGAGTCCCACAACGGTTTCGGAGACTCCCAGCTGACCCGCGACCTCAACCGCCGCCTCAACCATCATCCTCGCCCCAACCGGCAGTCCGATCGCTCCCACCACGATGAACAGCGCGATCATCCCGGCGGTGGTTGGCAGCCCGAGCACCCATTCCAGCGGAGCCGACTTCGTACTTTTCTGGGTACGGGCGGTCTCGCGCGCCGTGAACCCCGTCACCGCGGCTAGTCCCGCGAGCAGGATGACACCTGTGACACGTGTCAGGTCTCCCGCCAGACAAAGAAGCATGAAGAGTACGCTGACGCCGAGCATGAACGTGCTGTCACGCTTCAACGACGGCTGGTTGCAGACTAACGGGTAAACGATGGCGGGTGCTCCGATGACCAGGAACGCGTTTGCGATGTTGCTGCCAACGACGTTTCCAATGGCGATACCGGGGAAGCCGCCGAGCGCGGCCAGCAAGCTGACGATCAACTCGGGTAACGACGTTCCGAAAGCGACGACGGTCAGTGCCACGACCATCTGGGACACACGGGCCCGGCGGGCGAAAGCGACGGCTCCTCTGACCAGCAGATCGCCACCCATCACGAGGTAGATGAGTCCACCGACGAACTGGATATAGATCACGAGCCGCCGCGGGTGGGGGGGCCGGCCGTGTTAGTGAAGGCGGCACTGAGAGCAGGCGTAGTGCCCGGGAGTACGGCTACGAAACTGAAGACGAGCTGAGCGTAAAGGTTCATCTTCCAGAGCCGCGAGGATGGTTGGGTTCCCAATCTAACAGCCCCGACAAGTTAGTAATAACAGGCTGGCTGGGCACGCCGCATTCTGAATGGCTTCCACTGACTCACCAGCTTATTGCCCGCGGTAAGTCGGCTGGCCTCAGGCGATCCGCAGCACCTTGGCCCCGCGGATCTTCCGAGTCTTGAGCTCCAGCAAAGCCCGATTCGCTTCTTCAAGCGGGTATTCCTGGAACTCGGGCTTTATCTCGATCTCTGCCGCCAGCGTCAGCAACTCCGCCACATCCCGGCGCGTCACGTTTGCGACGCTCTTGATTTCCTTCTCCGACCAGAGATGGGCTTGATAGTCCAGGTTTAGCAGATAGTCCTTGTCCACGTCCTCTTTGCGAATGGCGTTGATCACCAGTCGACCAGCGGGCTCCAGGTGGCGGAGCGCCTCGACGACAGGCTTCCAAACCGGGGTCGTGTCGATGATCGCCTTCAGCATGACGGGTGGTGTGTCCGTGGTGTCGCCGGCCCAAGCGGCGCCGAGCTCTTTGGCGAATAACCTTTCTTGTCCGCTCCGCGCGAATACGAAAACCTCGGTGTCGGGATAGCGGTGGCGAACCATCTTGAGCACGAGGTGCGCCGACGCTCCGAACCCGGTCAGCCCGAGTGATTGGCCGTTTGTCAGTCCGGTCAGTCGGAGGGATCGATACCCGATCGCCCCGGCACAGAGGAGAGGTGCTGCCTGGCCGGCCGAGAAAGCCTCGGGGATTCTGTGGGCGAAGGTCTGCGGGACGGTCATGTACTCGGCATAGCCGCCGTTCACATCTCGGCCTGTCGCCCTGAACTCACCACAGAGGTTCTCATCCCCTTCACGACAATGCCGGCAACTTCCGCAGGCCGAGTAGATCCAGGCGATGCCCACCCGGTCACCAGGAGCGAAAGCGCCGGTGCCGCGGCCGAGCGCCTCCACGGTGCCAACCGCCTGGTGGCCCAGCACGATTGGAAGTCGAGGTGGGGGTGCTCGACCTTCGATTTCGTCTAGCTCGGTGTGACAGACTCCGCAGCAATGTACTTTTAAGAGGAGTTCGCCGGGTCCCGGCTCCGGGACCGGCAGCTCGACCATCGTCAGGGGATCAGATCGATCGGCGAGATCGCACAGCTTCTCCAAGATCATCGCCTTCATGGATCCACCCCCGCTAAACCGATTCGCTGCTGAACCTGTCATTAGTCTGATGCCGCAGGCCGTTGGTCAGTCTAGACTGCCGGCGACCACCGATCAACTGGAGTGACGAGATGCCTCTTGCTTTGCGATTTTGGCGCAATGCCCTGCTCTGGGGTAGCGGTCTCACTCTACTTCTCGTGGTGGTATCGCTGCTGGCCGGCCAGGCGCCGACCGAGGTTCTGCTGCACCTGCCGACGTGGGCGGGCCTGGCCTTGGCCATCGCGACATTTCCCGCCGGAGCGGCAGTGCCTGCAGAAGTGCTATCTGACAGCGGAAGCTGGAGCAGAAGTGTAAATGGGTAGGGCCTCGATTCGCCAGCTCGATCAGGAAATCGAGCCGGCTCTCGGCTTCAGCAACGATGTGATGCGTAAGTTGGCGAACGCCGAGGCAGCGAAGCCGGGAAAAGTATCCGGCGGTTTGTTCGGCCTGATCAACCCGGTTCTGGCCGGCGCGACCGCGTTCTTCGCCCTTGCTCACGCCTACGCAGTCGGACCTCGGGTTCAATCCCTGACACCGATGCTACTTGCTTCGCTTGTCGTGGCCGTTGCTGTCTTCGTCCAGAGCCGCCTGAGCCGAGTCAAGCTTGCTCAAAATTGAATTGGAAGCGTCGTTCTAGGCGGGCAGTCTAAAAGTCGATCAACTCGAATACATCATCGAAATCTGGTAGCCAATCGCCGGCTTTGCCGACGGCCATCGCAGCATGATACGTCGCACACGCGTCTTGGCGGGTCGTCGTACCGCTGGGTGCGACCGGTACCCCCCGGGCGCAATCCGTATCGCCAGGCCGCCGGCTCTGTTGTGAAACGTCGTGATCAGTCATCTGGGGTCGCCGAACGTACCCTGACTTGCTGAATCGGTAGCGCCGCCGGGGGGCCGGACATACTCAACTAAAAGACGATTAAGACCGGTCCACGGTCACCGACGGGCGTTTTCTCCCCAAAAAGGTAAGCGGGCCGACCGGCTGCGCACCGTTCGGCCCGTTCCCCAACTCTCTCTAGGCTGTGGGCTTGGGGTCCCATCACCTGTATAGACGAGCAAGGCGGCGAAAAGGTCACCAGCGCGGGTGGCGGTCTGCCAGCTTAGCCTGGCTGCAATGCGGTAGGGCGCGGCGTCCTTGTATCTCGGGTTCAACTGTCCCATTTTTCTTTGGCCCTTCCAAGAGAAAAGAGGCTCGAGCTTGGTGCACCGCGCGGGCTGCGCGTCTTGAGCCGTTGCGGATTCGGTCATCGCAGTGAAGGAGGTGTAACCGTGCGTTGCCAGGAATTCCTCGCGGCAGTCGGTCTCTTGCTCGTAGGTGCGACAACAACGCTGCAGGCACAGCAGGCCCAGCGGCCCCGAATGGGTGCCGAAGGGGTGGAAGTCGAGCTTTACGGCGGTGTGTTCATCCCAAACGAGCCGGCTTTCCTGCCGACAGAGCCGCCATTCAATCTCGATCCTCGGGACCCGATCTTCGGTGCACGTCTCGGCTACACGTTCCCGCTCAACTTCTTCTTACAGGGAGAGGTCGGCTACTCACCGCTGGCGTTCGTCCGTTCGGGTAGCGCGCGGAACGTGAACATGCTCGTCTACGGCGGTTCGTTGGGTTATAACCTTCAACTGGCCCGACCGCTACAGTTCTTCTTGCTAGGTGGCGCCGGTGTGATTCACTGGGATGCTGACGGCCTGCGGCAAGAAAACAAGCTGAGGCTGCATGCGGGCGGTGGTTTTCGCGCTTTTCTCAGCCGCGCCGTGGCCATCCGTGTGGAATTCCGTGATCATATCGTTCCAGCGACGATGACTCAGATCCGTGAGGACCTGGTGCCGGGTTTGGTCGCGCCGGACGAGGCAACGCACAACTTCGAGATCAGTGGTGGTATCTCGCTGTTCTTCGACACACGCCGCGACAACGATGGCGATGGGATCAGCAACGATTCCGACAGGTGCCCGAATACGGTCCGCGGTGTGCTGACCGACTCGCGTGGCTGTCCGCTGGATGGTGATGCTGATGGGGTGGCCGATCATCTGGATCGCTGTCCGGCCACGACGGCGGGAGTTCCGGTCGACGCGAGCGGCTGCCCGCTGGACGGCGACGGCGACGGTGTAGTCGATGGACGTGACCTGTGTCCGAACACACCGATCGGCACCTCGGTCGATGAACGGGGCTGTGAGAAAGACAGCGATTCCGACGGGGTGCCCGACGGGCGCGACCTCTGCCCGAGAACGGCTGAGGGAATCGCAGTCAACGAAACGGGGTGTCCACTGGACGCCGACGACGACGGCATTCCGGATGGGCGTGACCGTTGTCCCAGCACGCCGCGGGGAAGAGCGATTAACGAAGAAGGCTGCAGTCGGATCGAATCAGGTCTGGAAGCGGGTCGGCTTATCCTATCGGAGATCTCGTTCCAAACCGGTAGCTCAGCGTTGCAGGCTGAATCCAGACGTGTGCTGGACGAAGTGGCCGAAGCCCTGACGGCACGGCCGAACATGGAAATCGAGATCCAGGGTCATACGGACTCGCAGGGCTCTGCGGCGGCAAACCTGCGACTGAGCGACCGGCGGGCGCGAGCAGTGTATGATTACCTGATCGGCACGTATCCGGGCCTCAATCGCAGCCGATTCGTGGTACGGGGCTACGGCGAGACATCACCGATCGCGTCGAACGACACCGCGTCGGGTCGGCGGGCCAATCGGAGAGTTGAGTTCCTAGTGCTCAACCGGTGATTACCGGAGAGCGCAAAAGAGCGAGTCGCCGCCATGGTGCTGGAGCTTGATTAGCTGGTCACCATGGCGGCGTTTTTCCATTGAGACCGGAGAGTGAGTTGACGTCCGAACCAGGCTCATCAACGGCCGCCCCGCAACCTCCTCGCCCCCGCGCCTTGAGTTGGTTCTGTGTGCTGTGCTGGGCTGCCCTGGCCCTCGCCGCACTGCCCATCTTGGGGCAGTTTGATGTCCTCGTATCAGCGGCACCCGCGCGACTGATCAGCGGATTAGGTGTTCTCGCATTGGCTGCGGCAGCTTTGTGGGGCTACTGGTCGCTGCGGCGCTGGGGGCTCTGGCTGAGCTTGCTCATCCTCGCGGTCAGGGTGGTTGTGGGAACGACCGGGGTGCTGACGTTGCGGCTCACCGACCTGGCGTGGCCCGCTGTCCTTGTTTCTGTCGGGCTCGTCTATTTTGGGCGGCTGCGTTAGCGATTCTACTGACCGCTCCAATTATTTGATCCGGTTATGCTCGAAGTCGTCGTTGTCGGTGCAGGGATCGCGGGCGTGGCCACGGCCCTCGCGCTCTGGGAGCGCGGAGCTGGCGTAACGGTTCTCGAGGTGAGCCGGCCGGGAGCTGAAGCGACGGGCGCGTCGGCCGGGATGCTGGCGGCACAGTACGAGGCAGCAGGGCAGACAGCGAAGTTCCGATTTGGTGTCGAGAGCCGCGCCCGCTACCCGGAGTTCGCCGCCAAGCTGGAGGAACTGTCCGGACACGATCTGCAGGTCCGCTGGGACGGTATCCTGGTAGCGAATCTGACGGCGGAGGAACACGAGGCAGCGGCGGCGGACACGCGGTGGCAGCGCCAGGCGGGACTGAGGGCGGAACTTCTGGATGCCTCACAAGCTGCGAAGCTGCAGCCTGGCGTCACCCGGCAGGCCGTCTCGTATGTCTGGTTGGCAGATGACGGCTGGCTGGATAGCCAGCGCCTGGCGGTGGCGCTGAACGACGCGTTGGCCCGTGCCGGGATCAGACTGATCAGCGGCAACGCCGTCGAGGCGCTGCTGGCCGAGCAGGGTCGAGTGGTGGGTGTGTCGATGGCCGATGGACGTCGGCTGGAGGCCGATCGGGTGGTTCTGGCCGCCGGCGCCTGGAGCGGCACGATCGCGGGCCTCCCGCGCGCGTTGCCCGTGAGGCCGATGCGCGGACAGATACTGCGATTCCCGCCCACGGCCCTGGACCTCGATCACGTCGTTGCTAGCCACGTGGGCCGCTACCTGGTTCCGCGTGGAGACGGTTCGGTGTTGGCCGGCAGCACCATGGAAGACGTCGGCTTCGATCGCTCCCTAACCGACGCGGGACTTCGTGCGGTGCACGATTCGGTTACGCAGCTTGTGCCGGATCTGGCTGGTTTCAAATCGGTCGAACGCTGGTCAGGCTTGCGGCCGATCAGCGGGGACTCGTGTCCAGTGATCGGACCGGACCCAGCGCTGGACGGCCTGCTATACGCCACGGGCTACGGACGCGACGGGATACTGGTGGCGCCGCTGGCCGGAAGCGTCGTGGCCGACTTGGCGGTGAGCGGACGGTCGGAGATCGACTGGCGGCCGTTCCGGCCGGACCGTTTCGAGAATTAGCCGGGAGGCGAAGCCTGCGACGGTTGGGTGGCTTTGCGCATCTGAAATGGTGGAAGCGTCGGGTGCGGTCTCGGCGGCACTTGGACGAAGTCAACAGACGGGAGATCGAAGAAAGATGACTCGAAACGGAATTGGCATCCTCTTATCCATTGGCGCCCTGGGCATTGCAGGCGCAAACCTGCAGGCTCAGGTGCGCGAACAGTTGCTCGAGCGGCCCAACGCCACCTTCCCGGAGGCTTTCAGTTTGATCCAGGGTGTGCGTGAGCTGGCGGATGGACGAGTGATGGTCGCTGACCCGCTGGGACAGGCGCTGGTGGTTGCCGACTTGGGGACCGGCCGTGCCGATACCCTGGGCGGTGTGGGCCAGGGGCCGGCAGAGTACCGGCAACCTGACGGCCTGTTTGCACTGCCGGGTGATTCAACGTTGTTGGTCGATCTGGGTAACGCGCGGCTGACGGTGGTGGGGCCGGACGGTGGCTTTGCCGAAACGATGCCAATCACCCAAGGCGAGCCGGGGCCGGGTGGCAACTTGCTGATCATCTTGCCGCGAGGGATCGACGCGGAGGGCCGCATCTACTTTCAACCGTTTGGAGCCAGGGGACCACAATTGCCTGACTCGGCGGTGATCGTCCGCTGGGATCGTGCGAGTGGCGTGATGGATACGGTAGCGAAGGTGGGGCTTCCGAAGATGAAAAGCGCGACATCGGGCGGTGCCGGTAATCGAAGTGTGATGATTCGGCCGATTCCGCTCAGTCCGGAAGATGCGTGGGCGGTGGCCCCGGATGGCCGGATAGCGACGGCGCGAGCCATCGACTACCACGTGGAGTGGATACACCCGACCGGCAAGGTGGCAAAGGGTCCCGCCATTGAGTACAAGCCCGTCAAGATCCGTCAAGCCGACAAGGAAGAGTGGGCCGAGGGTCTTAGCAACGGATTGCGCGTTGGAATGATGATCAACAACGGTGAGCGGCGGATTTCACTGGGCCGTGGCGGAGGCGGCGGCGACGGTCCCGATCTCGACAGCTTCGAGTGGCCGGATGCCAAGCCCGCCTTTGCCTCGAATGGCGTCCGGGTAACGCCAGATGGAGAAATGTGGGTCGAACGCCATGTCACCGCCGGTACGCCGGTTCAGTTTGATGTCTTCGACGGCGCGGGGAATTTGAAAGGCCGAGTCTTTCTCCCAGCCGGGCGCGAGCTCGTCGGGTTTGGGAGCGGCGTCGTCTACGCCGTGCGAACCGATGACCTCGGGCTGCAGTGGTTGGAGCGCTACACCCGGTCAAGCACCTAGCGCTGCTTGTCGAAGTAGAGTATCCAGCTTCGGGGGCGGTCGGTGGTTCGGCCCCCGAAGCTGGCCTAACAAACGGCCCTGCTACTCGATCTTGAACGACAGGGTTACGCGCGCGCGGTAGCGGACGATGTTGCCTTCCTCCATCGTCATGTCGAGCTTGTTGATCTCGGCAATCCTCAGGTTCTTGAGGCTCTCGCCCGCTTTGTTCACAGCGGCCTTGGCTGCTTCCTCCCAACCCTTGGTGCTTGTTCCGACCAGTTCGATGACTTTGTAGGTGCTGTCAGCCATTTTGTTCTCCTCCACGTGTGACGGGTGCGGCCCTTCGCCTGCCGGGCTCGTGGTGACCGCGGCCTCGTGAACGGGCGCGGTCTGGTGTCTCGTTTAGAGCAGCTGCTCCAGCAGCCGCTTCGCTTCTTCGCGACCTTCCCGGGTAAGCGCGATCCGTCCTTCACCGGTGAACTCGAAAAGGTGTCGCGCCGCTTCGATCCGTTGCCGCAAGATCCGCTCTGACCCTGTCAATTTGGGCGTGTAATCCAGTCTCCGAAAGACGCGACCCACGTCCTTGGGTGCCACCGCCTTGCGGTGGTGGGCCATCACCAGTAGCAGCTCCTCCTCGAATGTCTGGGTTCGCGGCAGCAGCTCGAGTGTAAGCGTCTCATCATCAAGTTCCTCAAAAGACAAAAGGCGCTTACGGGACGGTGCCTGCGTTACCGGCGGTGGATCGAAAGGCTCGACGAATTGAATATCTTCGAGTTCATCTTCAGCAGCGGCCTCAGCGGCGACGTCTTCATCAATCGGCGTGTCAGGAGCTGCGGCATCCGCGGCCACGATCGGCTCGTTGTTGTCCGTGGATGGAGTGGAAGAATCGAACTTCGCCTCGTCCGCCGTGGCCATGGCGATATACTGGCGTAGCAGAGAGATCCGCTTCTCGATTGACTGTGCTTGCTCGCGCAGTCCTGCGATCTGTTTCTGGCCTACCTCGATCTGCCGGTTGGCTGACTGGATTTCGCCGCGCAGCGCCTCGATTCGCCTTTCGGCCGACTCGACCTGCTCGTGCGTGGCTGCCAGTATCGCTTCTTCTTTGGCAAGCCTGCTGTGGAGGCTATCCGAATCGTGCATTTACACTTGTAGTTGTCCGGCGGGCAGGTTGAGGGGGTCGTGAGCTAAATTGTCGGCGGCGGCCACTTCTAGCAAGGGCCGGCCTCGCGCCAAGTTGTCGGGGCGCGGCCGGGCCCCTAGATTGCCCTGCCTTCCCCGCCAGGCCAAACTTGTTCGATCCGAGTGGCTTCATCCAGACAAGGAGAGGATAATGCTCCGTCGCTGGAAAAGTTGTGCCTTGCTGGTTGCCGGTGCGGCAGTGCTGGTTGGCTGTGATAGCTTCGAGAAGGATAACGCGGCGTTACAGATCCGGGAACGTTTCTGTAACGAGTGGCCGTACGGTTGTACCGACAGCACGCGAGTGGTGATTGAGAAAGTCAACGAGACGCGCAACGGCAGGCAGGTTGAATTTCGCGTTGTCGATCGCGAAGACCGGACCGCAATATTATCTGCCGCCTACTTCGAGCCAAGCGATGATGGCTGGGGTTTCCTGCTGTTCGAGAATCCCTTTAACGACGCCTTCAAATCCGAGGCGAGCCGCTTTGCCAGTGATAGCCGGCGGTTCGATGAGGTGCTGAGCGAATTAAAGGCTGCACAACGTTGGTTCGTATCTATCTATGGCCGCTACGCGCAAAGCTTCGCCGAGCTGGACAGCGTGAGCTATAAACGGCCGGAGCTGCCTCTCGAGATGGATGTGGACGAGGAAAGTTGGCACGCCGATATATCCAGCAGCTACGTTCAATGCGAGCTCGAGGTTCCCCAGCAGCAGCTACCCACCTGTACCGGGCTGGCGGCTCGCAACGCAGGCACGAAATCGGGGCCGCTGTCGGAAGCGTTCGGCGAACCGAATTGAAGTGCTGGTAACCCAACCAGCGCCGGAGAGTGGCCGCGGGACGAGGCTTGCAACCCTGAGGCGTGCCCAGACCTTCTAACGGTAGGGTAGGCAAGCTGTCTTGTTAAGTGAGTGGAGCTGTACCAGCTTGCCGCATGAAGGCAAAGCCTCGAGTTAACCACCGTCCAGCGGGTTGGCGGTCTCATGAATGATAACGGGTCGCGGCTTCGCTCGTTCGTCGCGGAGCTGAGGCGCCGACGCGTTTTTCGGGTCGCCGTCGTCTATGCAATCGCCACCTTCGGCGTCTTGCAGGTGGCGGACATCGCCTTTCCCGCCTTGAAACTGCCCGAGTGGTCGGTCACCCTCATCGTGGCAGTCGCCCTGCTTGGATTCCCCGTCGCACTGGTGCTGGCCTGGGCCTTCGATATCACGCCGCGGGGCGTGATACGCACGGAGCCGCTGGCCGATTCGGGCTCGAAATTCCAACGGCACGGGCGCGTTTTGGCATTGGTGTCGGCGGGGCTGGTGACGATACTGACGATCGCGGTCGGCTGGTACGTCCTGCCAAAGCTCCCCGGATGGTGGGGTGACACATCGATCGCGGCAGCCAGCGAACCGGCCAAGCCCAAGCTCGTGGTCCTGCCGTTCGAAAACCTCGGGTCCCCCGTCGATGAGTACTTTGCCGACGGTGTAACCGAGGAGATAACGGCACGCCTGGCGACCACCGGCCACCTTGGAGTCATTGCCCGGACCAGCGCGATTCGATACAAGGGCACGGACAAGAGCGTGCCCCAGATCGGGGAAGAGCTCGGTGTCGACTACATCCTCGAAGGTACCGTTCGTTGGGAGAACCAGCCGGACGGTCAGAGCCGGGTTCGCGTCACTCCTCAGCTCATCAAGGTGAGCGATGCGACACACCTTTGGGCCGATATCTACGAGGAGCCTCTATCCAGCGTGTTCGAAGTGCAGTCCGAGATCGCCGAGAAGGTGGTCGAGGCACTGGGCGTGACGCTGCGCGAACAAGAGCGCCTTGCCCTGCGAGCGGAACCTACGCGGAACCTCGAGGCCTATAACCTCTATCTGCTAGGTAACGAGTATCTGTCTTCCAGCTCGTCGCCCACCAGCGCCCAGGAGGCCCTCGAGCTGCTGGAGCGGGCGGTGGCCCTCGACCCCGGCTTCGACCTCGCCCAGAGAAAGCTAGCCGAGGCCCATGCCAATCTTTACTGGGCCAATTTCAAGACGCGATTCGGCGTCAGGATCGCTGAGCCCGACGTGATTTTGGAACGCCTCCGACCGGGGTCCTTCGGTGCTGACACCGCGTCTTATCTGCTGGCTCGGGCGTTGCTGCTTCGGCGAGCCGGGCGAAGCACTGAGGCGCGAGCGTATTTCGATTCGGCCCGGGTGGTGCTGGAAGCTCGGGTGGCGGAGAGCCCGGCGGCGTCGCGACTGCACTCGCAGCTGGGACTCGCCTACGCCGGTCTTGGTCTCCGCGCTGAAGCAATCCGCGAAGGTCGGCTGGCGGTCGAACAACTTTCCATCGCCGATGACCCTTATGCGGGCGCGGCTCTACTCGACAACCTGGCCCACATCTATGTGATTGTCGGAGAGCCTGATGCCGCAATCGAGGCGCTCGAGTCGCTGCTCACCACCGATTCGCCCGTCACCCGCGCCTGGCTGATGGCGGATCCGACTTGGGATCCTCTGCGATCGAGCCCCAAGTTCCAGGCCCTGGTCGAGGGCGACCGTTAGGCGTCCCGGCCATCCCGGGCCTCCACACCTTCCACGCGCTCGCCGCTGGAGTTAGTATCAGGGCCCACGACGCCGCCGAATGGGCAAAATGTCCCGGGGCGCCCTCAGGAGACGTGCTCCGGCGGCCTGGCCGAACCTCAGCAGAGGGGCCAGAAGTGAAGGCTTGCAGCGGCTTTGTTGGCTGTCCAGCGCCGTAGGAAAGGCCAAATTGACCGGCATAGAACGTGCGTGTTGGATGGCGTCCAGCGTGACGGCAGCGGCGGGTCTCGCTGGTGCGCAGTTCGCCCAGATCCCAGATAACGAGTAAAGATGAGCGATCGGTCGCTCCCTGCCAGAGTGCCGACGGAAGACCAGCGAGAGCGAGTGACGGCTGAGCTATGCGAGCACTTCTCTGCCGGCAACCTCGAGCTGGACGTGCTGGAGTTTCGGTTGGCAGTGGTGGACGAGGCGAAGACGGAGACGGAACTGCTCGATCTGGTGAAGGACCTGCCAGAGTTGGAGGCGGTAGCTCCGGCGGTGGTCGAGCCACCGAAACGGTGGGGTTGGGCGCTGGCGCTGCTGGGGGGCAGTTCACGTAAAGGTGAATGGGCACCGCCACGACAGCTGAATGCCATCGCCCTGATGGGAGGCGTTGAGCTGGATTTTCGCGATGCGCGGCTGGCGCCCGGGGACACGCATGTGACCGCCGTGGCCGTAATGGGAGGAATCAATATCGTCGTTCCGCCGGGGCTATCAGTAACGGTACGGGGTTTGGGACTGCTGGGTGGGGTGGATCAGGTGGAGCATTTGTCCGGCGAACGACGCCCGAACATGCCTCAACTCACAGTGACTGCATTCGCGTGCATGGGTGGAGTCGGAATCGAGACACGAGCGAGCAAGAAGGCCGAGTTGCTCGCTGCGAAGCGGAGTGAAAAGAGAAGATGAAGATAGGAGTACCGAAGGAAATCGCCGAAGGCGAGCGCAGGGTGGCCCTTGTGCCGCAAACGGTTGGAAAGCTCGTTGAGGGCGGCTTCGAGGTGGTTGTGGAAGCGGGCGCCGGTTCCGGCTCCCATTTCAGCGACGCGGAGTACCGCGAGGCCGGGGCGACGATCGTTGAGGGGCCGGCAGCGGTGTACGGCTCGGATGTCGTACTAAAGGTCCGCAAACCGACGTCTGCCGAGGTCGGACAAATGCGCGAGGGCCTGGTGCTAATCGGTTTCCTAGAGCCGCTGACCAGCCTGGAGCTGGTCAAGCAGTTGATGAGCCGAAAGGTCACGTCGTTCGCCATGGAAACCGTCCCGCGGATAAGCCGGGCGCAGAAGATGGATGCGCTATCATCGCAAGCGAACATCGCCGGCTATAAGGCTGCGCTTATCGCTGCTGACTCGTTGCCGAAGTTTCTACCGATGTCGATGACTGCGGCGGGCACGATTCCGCCCGCGAAGGCTCTTGTGCTCGGCGCGGGTGTCGCAGGATTGCAGGCCATTGCCACTTTGCGGCGGCTGGGTGCGCGGGTGGAGGCATTCGACATCCGGCCGGCGGTCAAGGAAGAGGTTCAGAGCCTCGGGGCTAAGTTCATCGAGATCCAGCTCGAAGAAAAAGAGCTGGAAGATGCGGGCGGTTACGGAAAAGAGCTTTCCGAGGAATCTCAGCGACGCGAGAAAGAAGTTTTGGCGGAACACACCAAGGCTTCGGATATCGTCATAACGACGGCCGCGATCCCGGGAAAGCCGGCGCCGCGTCTTGTTGAGGAAGAAGCCGTCAAAGAGATGAAAGAGGGCTCGGTGATCGTCGATCTGGCAGCGGAGACGGGCGGCAACTGCGCGCTCACCGAGCCGGGCAAGATCGTCGTGAAGCACGGCGTTACCATTCATGGGCCGCTGAACCTTGTCAGCGACCTGGCAACGAACGCCAGTCAGCTATATGCGAAGAACATCACTAGCCTGTTCAATGAGTTCGTGAAGGACGGCCAACTCAACTTGGATTTTGACGATGAGGTTGTGAGCGGCAGCTGCATCACTCACAACGGAGAGGTCTTGAACGAGCGCGTGAAGGCGCAGCTGTGAGGTTGGTCAAATGCCAGAAGCACTACTAAACAACCTGTATATCTTCGTGCTCGCGATGTTCACTGGATTCGAGGTCATCACGAAGGTGCCTCCACTGCTCCACACGCCGTTGATGTCCGGCTCGAACGCGATCTCCGGAATATCGGTGATCGGCGCTCTGGTCATCACCGCGTTGGCGGCGGGTGAAAGCGATTTGATTCTCGCGCTGGGCATCGTCGCTGTGGCCATGGGCATGATCAACGTGGTGGGCGGTTTCTTGGTTACCGACCGGATGCTGCAGATGTTCAAGAAGAAGCCGACCGGCGAAGCCAGCAAGACGTAGCACGTTGTTGTTCTGGAAGCACGAAGCCTGAAACTGAATCTTGAATGCTTAGCTTAGCGGATCTGCGAAAATGAGTTTCTTTACTCTTGCGAATCTGAGCTACCTGGTCGCCGCGGCGCTGTTCATCTTCGGCTTGAAGAGGTTGCAGTCGCCAACCACAGCCAGGTCGGGGAATGCGATGGCCGCCGTCGGAATGGCGCTGGCCATCATCGTGACGCTGCTGGAAACGAACTTCGCCAACTGGCAGCTCATCCTCGTCGGCGGTGTGATCGGATCGTTGATTGGCGCCGTGTCGGCGCAGGCGGTCCAGATGACCGCCATGCCGCAGATGGTGGGGATCTTCAACGGTTTCGGTGGCGGTGCGTCGGCATTGGTGGCCATTTCGGAGTTCTTCCGACTGGCGGGAACCACCGAGGTGATGACAGTCGACGCCGGTGTCAGCATCATGGCGGGCACACTGATCGGGACGGTGACGTTCTCCGGCAGCATTGTCGCCTTTGGCAAACTGCAGAACCTGATTACCGGCGCACCGGTCACCTGGCCGCTGCAGAAATCCTTGAACACAATGCTGCTGGTCGTGTCGGCCGGGGTCGCGACCTATATCATCGGGTTCGATCAGAGCGTGAGCGTGTTCCTGGTATTCGCCGCTCTCGGTTTGGTGCTCGGGGTTACCTCGGTGATTCCGATCGGTGGCGCTGACATGCCCGTGGTGATCTCGTTGCTCAACTCGTACTCCGGGCTGGCTGCGGCGGCGGCGGGTTTCGTCGTCGACAACCGCGTCCTGATCATCGCGGGATCACTAGTCGGGGCCTCCGGCTTGATCCTGACCAATATCATGTGCGTTGGCATGAACCGCTCACTGGCGAACGTTCTGTTCGGGGCGGTGGGAACGGCCGACGTCGTGGCCGGCAGCGTCGGTGTCGGTGATGCCAAGGTATCGGTGCGTGATGTGTCGGCTGAAGAGGCCGGGATGATACTTGCCTACGCCAGCTCGGTGGTCTTCGTTCCGGGATACGGGATGGCCGTGGCTCAGGCTCAGCACGCCGTGCGCGAATTGGCGGACGTACTGAAAGAGCGCGGAGTGGA
Source organism: Gemmatimonadota bacterium (assembly GCA_041617795.1). Classification (GTDB taxonomy): domain Bacteria; phylum Gemmatimonadota; class Gemmatimonadetes; order Palauibacterales; family KS3-K002; genus JBFJOD01. The sequence goes on from JBFJOD010000003.1 coordinate 38,439, forward strand.
CGTCAAGTACGCGATACACCCCGTCGCCGGCCGCATGCCGGGTCATATGAACGTGCTATTGGCCGAGGCTAACGTGCCGTACGACGAATTATTCGACATGGATGACATTAACGCCGAGTTCAAGAGAACCACTGTGTCGGTGGTGATCGGCGCGAATGATGTCGTCAATCCGGCGGCCCGGCATGATACCAGCAGCCCGCTCTACGGCATGCCGATACTGGACGTCGACGAATCGGAGCACATTATTGTAATGAAGCGCAGTTTACGGGCTGGTTTCGCCGGCGTCGACAACGAGTTGTTCTACCACCCAAAGACGATGATGCTGTTCGGCGACGCGAAGGACTCGGTCACCAAGCTGGTCTCCGAGGCCAAGGCCGCCTGATCACTCGCGATACCCTCGGCCGGCTCTAAGAGCGGCCGGCCGAGGGCAAACCAGTCGAATACGCGTTCCAACCGCCACGACCGACAATCTCGAATAGGAGCGACCCTTCATGTGGCTACGGCTTCTCGTCCCCCTGACGCTGATCTGGCCGGTCCTCGCCCTGGCCGCCGAGGGAACGCGACTGCGCTACTACCGGGGAACGACCGCTAGGGAGTCGCTTGCACTGGTCTTCAGCATCGTCGCCTACGGTCTTCTGTGGTTCGCGTTGCATCGCGTTGGCATGAGCCTGACCGGCTCGGAATTGACCGCGCTTGTCGTGGCCTCGATCCTCTCCCTGCTCGCCGTTCCGGTGCTACTTTTTGCCGGCTACAAGTTGTTCGGCATGAAGCGCCAGGCAGCCCCGGCAGCCCACTGACGGCCGGACGAGCAGCACCTGGCGCGATAAAGCCATCCCGGTCGATGCCAGCACACGTCTTGGTGCTCGGCGATCAGCTGACACGCCAGGTCGGTCCGCTCGCCAGGGCGCATCCCAAACTCACAAACGTTCTGATGATCGAGTCGCACGCGCTCGCATCAGCCTATAAGCATCACAAGCAGAAGCTCGTGCTTTTCTTCTCGGCGATGCGCCATTTCGCTCGCGACCTTCAAGCGGACGGCTTTGCAGTCGATTACCTGCAAGCGGAAAGCTTCGAGACCGGCATCGCCGATTACCTGCGAAAACACCCCGGCGCCACCCTCACAATGATGCGCCCTTCTGATTGGGGCTACGAAGATGCTCTTGCGGACGCCGCCCGGCAGGCAGGGGGAAGCCTCGAAGTGCTTCCCAATGACCTGTGGCTGACAACGCCGGCGGACTTTGATGAGTGGGCGGGTGAGAAGAAGAGCCTCAGGCTCGAGTCGTTCTATCGGTTCATGCGGAGGCGCACGGGCTGGCTGATGGACGGGGACGAGCCACACGGCGGTACTTGGAACTTCGATGCCGAGAATCGCGAGACACCCGGTAGCGATCATGCGTTCCCCGAGGTCCTGCGGTTAGAAGCTGATGAGCTTAGCCTCGAGGTGATGGAACATGTAGAGTCGACATACCCCGATCACTTCGGGTCAGTCGAGCATTTCAATTGGCCGGTCACGCGCCCGCAAGCGCTGGAGTCGTTGCAGGATTTCTGCCAGAATCGCCTTCGCTGGTTCGGTCCCTACGAGGATGCCATGGTAACCGGTCAGCACGCCCTTTATCATAGCTTGCTGAGTCCTGCCATCAACATGGGCCTCCTGACGCCGAAGGAGGTCTGTGAAACGGCACTCGAGTTTGCGGCGGATGGGCGGCGAAAGATCCCCCTCAACAGCATCGAAGGGTTCATCCGGCAAATCCTCGGCTGGCGCGAGTTCATGTACCACGTTTATCGCCGGAACATGCCCGCGTTGCGGAAGGCCAACGGGCTGAACCACCGCCGCCGCTTACCCTGGCTATATTGGAGCGGCGCGACCGGCATGAACTGTCTGAGACAGACGGTGCGCCAGCTTGAGGAGAGCGGGCATACCCACCACATCCAGCGTTTGATGGTTTTGGGCAACTTCGCCCTCATCGCCCAGGTCAACCCGCAGGAGCTGAACGATTGGTTCCTGTCCTGCTACGTCGATGCACTCGACTGGGTCGTGACTCCCAACGTCCTCGGCATGAGTCAGTTCGCCGATCTCGGCTCGTTCACTAGCAAGCCCTACGCGGCCAGCGCCAATTACATCAACCGGATGAGCGATTACTGCCGCAGCTGTCAGTACGACCGCAAAGCCACCGTCGGCGAAAAAGCCTGCCCCTTCAACAGCCTCTACTGGGACTTCATCGACCGACACGCCGACCGCTTCGCAGCGAACCCGCGCATGGCACTGGTGCTGCGAAATTGGCAAAAGCGCACGCCGGAAACGCAGCAGGGAATCCGGGAGCAGGCCGAACGTGTGAAGCGGGCGCTGACACGCGACCGCCTGTGAGCCGGCCTTGACCGTAGCCACGCTGCGACTAGCTTAACGGCGTTCACTTAACACCGTTAACCGGGAGAGGGCGATGACGCCAAGGCTAGCGGAGCCGCCGCGGGCGACCGACACGGAGACCGCCATACTGGTCGCGGCTCGCGATCTGTTGGCGGAGGGCGGGTTGGACGCGCTCTCGATGCGGGCTGTCGCGGGGCGGGTCGGAATCAGCGCGACCGCAATCTACAACTACTTCACAAACAAGCAGGCGCTGGTCCGCCGGGTGGTGACGCGGGGGTTCGAGCGGTTTGTCGGCTACCTGGAGGAAGCGATTGTCGCTGAGCCGGTGGGATCGATGGAGCGGCTCTCGGCTTTGGGCGAAGCCTACATACGCTTCGCGCTGGAGAATCGAGAGTATTTCTTCGTGATCTTCGCCGCGCACGGCGACTGTCCCCGGGAGATCGAGGAGTTGCCTGCCGGGGGTGGTTACCAGCTGTTCCGGGAAACTGTGGTGGAGGCGATGGACGCGGGAACGATTCGTCGAGCCGATCCTGACTTGCTGGTGCTCTATATGTGGACCCACGTGCATGGGCTTGTGACGCTGCTGCTCTCCTGCGATCCGGATGCGCGTTGCCGCCATTCGGGTGAGAAGTTGAGCGCGCCGGGGTTGTTCGCGCAATTTGGTGATTTCGTATTCAACGGTCTAAGGCCGTCAGGTGGCGGAGCGGGCGAAACGGAGGCGGGTGCATCTTCGTAGTTCAAGGAGCGAAGCCCTCCTGAGAAACGACGATCGTGATGCTCACAAATGGAGACAGATTCGTGCAGAACGGAATCAGAGTCCTGAGTCGTGGCATAGCCGCAGGCCTAACCGGTCTGCTGGTGGCGGGAAGCCTGGCGGCGCAAAGCGTGGATCGGCCGTCCTATTCTCTTGAGGATGCGATTGCGTTGGCGCTGGAGAGCAATCGCGACCTGCAGGATGCCCGGCTCGGTTTGGAGACCGCGGACCAGCAGGTGCGCGAGGCCTGGGGCAGCCTGTTTCCCACCGTGGACGCTTCGCTCAGCGTGCAGCGAAACCTGGAGGTCCAGGAAGCGTTTCTGCCAAAGATCATTTTTGACCCCAACGCCTCACCGGATGAACTCGTCCCGGTACGTTTCGGTGCGGACAACAATTGGTCGGCTTGGCTGAACATCTCGCAGCCGCTGTTCGACGCTGGCGCTCTAGTTGGCGTAGGGACGGCGGGACGCTTTCGTGGTTTGCAGCGTGAGATCGTGCGCGGGCAGGCCCAGGCGATTACCTCGCGAGTAAGGCGGGCCTACTATCAGGCGCTGCTGGCTCACGAGCAGGTGCGGGTGACGGAAGAAAGCGTTCGCCGAACAGAGACGACGCTGAAAGAGACGGAAGGTCTACAGCGCGCGGGGCTGGCCAGCAGTTACGACGTCTTGCGACTCGAGGTCAGGTTGGCCAACCTCAGACCCAACCTCCGACGAGCGGCCAATGCTGCTCTTGCCGCCGAGCGTGACTTGGCGGTGCAGCTGGGGCGCGACGACGTGACTGCTGTTCATGTGGCCGGTCGATTGTACGAAGTCGACCTCGCCGCGCCGGACGCGAATGAAGGTCCCAATCGGGATCTGCTGCGTCTCGTCGGCTATCGTAACGCGCTCGAGGCGCCTTACGAAGGTGTGTATGAATTGGCGCGCCGAATGCGTTCCGATATCCGGCAGGCGCGTCTCAATCGCGAGCTCGAGAATGCCCGAGTGCGGTTCGAGCGCACCAGCCTCTTTCCGCGTCTGTCGGCCTTCTTTGCCTACGGCATCATAGCGCAGGAAGATGGATCGCTGGATCCGTTCGGTGAGAACGCGAACCAGCGAACGACCAGCGTCTACCTAGGTGTTCAGCTTGAGGTCCCGATATTTTCTGGCTTTCAACGCCTGGCGCGCGTGCAGCAGCGGAAGCTGGCGCAGCGGCAGGCAGAGGTCCGTCTGGATTTGCTGGAGCAGCAAGCCGCAAACCAGATCCGCACGGCGCTGGAAGCGCTCGAAGAGGCGCGGCTGAGGGCCGAGGCTCAAGGCCAGGCGGTCGGCGAAGCGCAGCGCGGGTTCGAGATCGTGACATCTCAATACCTGGCGGGAATCAGTTCGCAGCTCGAGGTAACCGAAGGCGAGGTACTGCTGCGCGAGTCTGAGTTCAACTATGCGCAGGCCATCTACGATTATCTCGTCGCGCAGGCCGATCTGGATGATGCGGTGGGTGTCGTTCCAGTGATCGATGTGCCGCCCAATGTGGAAGCAGAGCTTAGTGTCTCCGAATGACGGTGTGACGACGATGACAGCAAACGCAACTAGAAGGCTTGGCTCGTGATGATGAATGGAACAGTTGAGCGTGTCGCTTGCCTCTTGCTGACCGTGGCCGCGGTGCTGCCGCTGGCGGCTTGTGGCTCCTCCGGTCAGGAGAGCGAGGCTGCCGAGGCGAACGGTGAATTCATAAAGACCGTGAACGTCGAGGTGGCCGCGGTCGCGCCCGTGGACTTCACCAGCTTCATCCGTTTGACCGGCGAAGTTGAAGCCTTGAACGACGTGACGATGAGCGCCGAGGAGAGCGGTGTGATCGAGCGCTTCTATGTCGAGAAGGGCCAGTTCGTACGTCAGGGGACGGAAATCGCCAAGATCCGCGACCGGGTGCTACAGGCTCAGGTGGACGAAGCGGCCGCAGCGTCCGGTCTGGCGACGGAACGCTACGAGCGGCAGCGGCGTCTCTGGGAGGAGGAGGAGATCGGCAGCGAGATCACATATCTGGAGGCCAAATACCAGGCGGAGCTCCAACTGGCGCGGCTCGAGACGCTGCGTGCCCGGCTTCAGCGGACCACGCTGAGATCGCCGATCTCGGGGATCTTCGACGAACGCTATGTCGATGTCGGTGAGATGGTCGCGCCCGGCACGCCGGTGGTGCGTATCGTCGAAATGGCCCGGCTCAAAGTCACCGGCGGGGTGCCGGAACGCTTTGCCCTGCAGGTCCGCCCCGGTGTCGAGGCTCGCATTGGCTTGGACGTGCTGCCGGGGCAGGAGTTTAGAGGCGTTATCCTTTATGTGGGTAGCGCTATCGACCAGCGTAACCGCACGTTTCCGATAGAGATCGAGTTTGAAAACCCGGGGCGCGTCATCAAGCCGCGCATGGTCGCGAACGTCGAGGTACCCGCCGATCGAATGACAGAAGTCCTCGTCGTCCCGCAGGCGGCGGTGCTCCGCACGGAGGCCGGTTACCAAATATTCGTGGCAGTCCAGCGTGACGGCGAGCTCGTCGCGGAGGCGCGCCCCGTCAAACTCGGACCATCTTATGCCAACCGTACCGTGATCGCCGAAGGTATCGAAGCCGGCGATCAAGTCGTGGTACGCGGCCAGCAGTTGGTGGAGTCGGGGAATCGGGTTCGCATCGTGAACTCCGACACGGCCTCTTCTTGATCCGAATCCGTTAGCGAGAAGCGAAATGTCCAGAGATCCAGATCGCAGGTCAGAGAGCGGTTCCGGGAATTCACCTATACGAGACGATGGCAAAGGTCACGGCGTCTTTAAGCAGTTCTGGCTGACGTCGTTCGCGGTCGACCATCCGACCAGCGTGTTGGTCCTCACGCTGATCGTCATCATCGCGGGGTTCATCTCCTATATAACCGTTCCGAAGGAGGCCGCACCGGAGATCACCGTCCCCTTCATCGCTGTCAACACGGTCTATCCTGGGGTGGCGCCTGAAGACATCGAGTCACTGATCACACGCGAACTCGAGGATGAGCTGAACAAGATCGGCGATGTCGAGGAGATCACGTCGACCTCTGTCGAAGGGTATTCCAGCATCGTCGTCGAGTTTGTGGCCGGCATGGACATGACCGAAGCGCTGCAGTTGATGCGCGAGAAGGTAGATATCGCTAAGCCTGATCTGCCGCCGGCGGCCGAAGAGCCGATGATCATCGAGTTCAACTTCGCCGAATTCCCGATCATGCAGGTGAACATCTCGGGGGAATATGGGCTCGCCCGCCTGAAGCGGCTGGCGGAAGACGTGCAGGAACGGTTGGAACAGATCCCCTCGGTGTTGGAGGTCACTCTGTCAGGTGGCTTGGAACGCGAGGTTCAGGTCGATGTCGATTTAGCGAAGCTCAAGTACTATGGCCTGGCGTTCGACGACGTAATCGACGTGATCCGCGAGGAGAACGTCACAACGCCGGGTGGAACCATTGATGTGGGCGACGTCAAGTATCTGGTCCGTGTACCGGGCGAATTTGAGGACGCCAAGCTAATCGAAGACATCGTGATCACTGCGCCCGGTGACCGGCCCGTGTACATCCGTGACGTTGCCACTGTGGATTTCGGCTTCAAGGAGCGTGACAGCTACGCCAGATTAGACGGAAATCCCGTCGTAACACTCGGCGTCAAGAAGCGCGTGGGTCGCAACATCATCGAGACGGCAGATGCCGTGAGGGTGGCTATCGCCGAGATGCAGCCAGAATTCCCGCCGACCACCGTCGTGAAGATCACCTCCGATATGTCGGAGGAGGTTCACAAGATGGTCAGCAGCTTGGAGAACAATATCATCTCTGGGCTGATACTCGTCGTTGCGGTTCTGCTGTTCGCGCTGGGTCTGCGGAATGCGTCGTTTGTCGGGGTAGCGATTCCACTCTCGATGCTCGTGTCGTTCAGCGTCATCCAGCTGGTGGGCATGACGATGAACTTCATCGTCCTGTTTAGCTTAATTCTGGCTTTGGGGATGTTGGTGGACAACGCCATCGTTGTTGTGGAAAACATCTATCGTTTCCGCGAACGAGGCTATGACAAGAAGGAAGCTGCAAAGCTCGCCACCGCGGAGGTCGCGGTCCCGGTGATTGCCGCGACGGCGACGACGTTGGCAGCTTTTGCGCCCATGGCGTTCTGGCCGGGCATCGTCGGCGAATTCATGGGTTATCTGCCGAAGACACTGATCATCACGCTCAGCTCGTCGCTGTTCGTCGGTCTCGTGATCAATCCGACGCTCTGCTCGCTCTGGATGCGTCCCGAAGGCGAAAAAAGCCCTGGCCTGACCCGCGAAATGAAGTGGGCCATGGGCGCCGCCGCCGCTGTGGCGGGCCTGGTAGTTTTCGTCAGCCAGCCGCTGGCTGCGATTCTCTTGACGCTGACCGGCGTGGCGCTGTACATGCTGCACCGCCACGTGCTGGCGCCGGCCGCGCACTGGCTGCAGAACGTGAACTTGCCAGCGACCCTGCGCAGGTACGAGCGGGTCCTCCGCTGGGCGTTAGCTCATCGTGGCATCGTCGCGGGTCAGGCCGTGTTGACGTTGGTGCTGGCCGTTGTTGCCTTTGGCGTCTTCAGCAAAGGCGTGGTGTTTTTCCCAGAGGACATCCCACCCAGCACGATCTATGTACAGGTGGAAGGGCCGACCGGCACCCGTGCCGATGTGACGGATGCCACGGTGAAGGAGATCGAGGCGGAGTTAAGAGAGCTAGCGGGCCATGAGGACTTCGAGTCCGTTGTGGCGACCGCTGGGGCCAGCACAGGCGATTTGTTTTCGGGTGGCTCAGGCACGCACATGGGTACGGCCGCTGTGAACTTTGCGGACTATGAGGAGCGTCGTCACGACGTGTTCGAGACGCTCGAGCTCATGCGGAATACGATCGGTGCTCGTGTGGCCGGGGCCGACGTGACGGTGGAGAAGCCCCAGGAAGGCCCGCCGACCGGTCTGCCCGTCACCATCGAGATTGTCGGTGAAGACGCAAAGTTGCTGAAGCGCTTGGGCGATCAGGTGGTAACCATCCTGTCGAACTCTGCAGTCGCCCCGAAGTTGGAGGGTCTCGAGAACGACATGGCCGATGCACGGCCCGAGCTAACGGTCGAAGTCGACCGTGAGAAGGCCAAGCTGTTTGGGGTCAACACCCAGAAGATTGGCTTCATGGTGCGGAGCGCGATCAACGGCGTCGAGGCGTCCAAGTTTCGGGATGGAAAAGACGAATACGACATCGTCGTCCGTCTGGCCGAGCCGTATCGGCAGGACATTAACTCGCTGGCCGACCTGACGGTCGTATCCGAAGATGGAAACCAGGTGCCGCTGCCATCCGTAGCGAACTGGAGCGTGAACGAAAGCTTCAGTGGTATCAACCGCAAGGATTTGAATCGCATCGTCACGGTTTCGTCTGACGTGCGGTCGGGTTACAATGCCAACGCCGTGCTCGCCGAGGTGCAGGGCGAGCTGGCCCAATTCGCCAGCGCGCTTCCGCGCGGCTACGAGTTGCGTTACACGGGACAGCAAGAAGAGCAGCAGGAGTCCGCGGCATTTCTATTCGGTGCCTTTATCACAGCGCTCCTGCTGATCGCGTTCATCCTGGTGTCGCAGTTCGACTCGGTGCTAAAACCGGCGATCATCCTTAGCTCGGTCCTCCTATCAACGGTCGGCGTATTGATTGGACTGATGGTGTTCGACATGCCGTTCGGGATCATCATGAGCGGGGTCGGGGTGATCAGCTTGGCAGGCGTGGTGGTTAATAATGCCATCGTACTGATGGACTATATCGATGTCTTGCGTACTCGCGACGGGTTGAGCAGGCTGGAATCACTCGTTCAAGGCGGTCTGACTCGGTTCCGGCCGGTGACTTTGACGGCGATCACGACGGTTATGGGTCTGATCCCGCTCGCGATTGGCCTAAACATCGATTTTTACGGTTTCTATCTACGTCTCAATCCCAACTTTTTCTGGGGCGGCGAACAAGCGGCGTGGTGGGGGCCGATGGCAATCGCGGTCATCGCGGGGCTGACGTTCGCGACCTTCTTGACTTTAATTCTGGTACCAGTCATGTACTCACTCACCGACGATCTCGCAGACTTCTTCGAGCGGCACTTCACGCATCCTAAGGACCGAGCCGAAGTGTCGGATGAAGCGAGGCCCGCGATCGAAGTTCCAGAAGCTGAGACCGTAACGGCGTAGTTCGGCTGCCAGTTCACTCACGCTTGGAAGCAAAGCGCGCCGCCTCCGGGTCAGGGGGGCGGCGCGTTCATCTCGAGCCTGCCGGTTGTGCCGTTGATTAATTGCCGACGCTGGTCAACGCCTCGAAGATCGGCAGGTAAAGCGCGACGACCATTCCTCCAAGAATGACACCCACCACGACGATCAGCGCGGGTTCCAGCGCCTTCATCAGCCGCTGCACGGCGGTGTCTACCTCCGATTCGTAAAAGATTGCCACCTTGTCGAACATCTCATCGAGCCGGCCCGTTTGCTCGCCCACTTGGACCATTCGGGCGACCAAGCGCGGTATGACGCCGGTCTGCGACAGCGGTCCACTGATGCCTTCGCCGGCCTCAATGGCCGGACGGCTGCGGAGCAGCGCCTGCTCGATGACGACGTTGTTCGCGGTGGCGGCAGAGGCGACCAGCGAATCGATCAAATTGGTGCCCGCGGTCAGTAGCGACGACATGCTCTGCGAGAAGCGCGCCACTGCCGTCTTGCGCAACAGGTCACCGAGAACGGGAACACGAAGTAGCAGCCCATCGAAGAAGAGTCGCCCGGGCGGTGTTTTGTAAGACTGCCGGATCAGGATCATCGCGCCGACGATGACAGCCAACATCACCAGCCAGTAATTCTGCACGAAGTCCGACATGTTGACCAGAACTTGTGTGGGGTAAGGCAACGACAGGCCACCGGAGGAGAACATGCCCTCGAAGGTTGGAACCACGAAGGTGAGCATGACGGCGGCGCTGGAGATCGCGACGAAGAATATGATCGCCGGGTAGACCATGGCGGTCTTCACCTTGCCGACCAATTCCTGGCTCTTCTCGAGATAGCTCGCCAGACGCTCGAGGATCGTGTCGAGCATCCCGCCCTGTTCCCCCGCGTCCACCATATTAATGAACACGTCGTTGAAGATTGCGGGCTGCGTTTTCATCGCGCCGGCCAGTCCCTTACCGGACTGCAGGTCGATCGTCACCTGTTCCAACGCCTTCTTCAGCGCCTTGTCATCGCTCAAGTCCTGGGCGATCTCGAGGCTTTGGACAACGGGCACGCCAGCATCGATCAGCGTAGCCAGCTGTCGCGTGAAAAGCGCCAGAGATTTTGGCTTGGCGGACCGACGGACTTGAAAGCTGCGCGGCTTGGGGGCCGGGCGGACCCATTCGGGGATCAGCCGGTTCCTGACCAGCGCCCGCGTCGCGTCATCTAGGCTGGGCGCTTGGATGACACCCTCGCGCATCTGACCGTCGATGGTGCGAGCGCGGTAAGTCCAACCAGTTAGGGTCGCGCCGTGTGCGGCCACTATTCCATCACCTCGAACCAGTGTCTCCCGTCGAGAGGGCGAGCGACGAGCGCCTCGGTCAGCGCTTTCGCCGTCGCGCAACTGGAGTACTGCAGCGTGGTGCCACCTCTTAAGAAGCTTTGACTATCGGCATTGATTCCGTTCCGCACAAGGATGCCGCCGTGAATATCGGTTGTACCACGGAAGTCGGCGCTTCCCTGAACGACGACCACGCCATAAAACTCGAACTCACCTGTGACGATCAGATCGCCGTCAACCAGGAGGATGCCCTGGCCATAGCCGTTACCCGAGACGTGCACGTCGCCGGACACGTGGATGATAGGCAGATAGTCCCAGCACGGCGCGTTCGGTATTAGCGGGTCGCCCCAGTTGAACGATGCACCTTCGACGCAGTTGCCGCCGGATGTCACAGGTGAGAGGTTCGTGAACGTCTGGTTGCCCTCATACCGTTTGTTAGCTACCGCCACCAGGTCGTCATACGAGATATCGTCGAACTGGGTAAAGTCCTGGTCCTGGATACTCCCGTCCTCCTGCAGGGGCGGTGATCCCTCTATTTCCGGACGCCCATTGATACGAACATCGTCGTCGTCCTGTACCAGCACCCCAGGCACGTCGCTGGTCGCTCCGCTGCATTGGCCCACCCAGGTGGGTGGAATGCTGTCGGCGCCGGATACCTTCACGCCGCTGCCGGTACCCTGAATGCGCAAGTTCCCCTGGACCTTGAGCGCTCCATCGCAGCACAATGCGTCGGCCCGGTTGACTCTGACCATCATGTTGATGACGCGTTGCGCGCTGATACCGTGGCCGGGTCGTCCCGTCGTTCGGAGTCGGTAGAGCGTCGAGCGGCCTGTGACGTCATTGTCGACCCGGAGGACCGCTGTCTGGTACTGAGAACCGTCCGGTAGGTCGAGCCATTCGGAGCTGTGGCCGCCACCGGGTTCGAGGGGACGATACGTCTTCTTGTCCCAGGTCGCGAGGACCCGGGCGGCACCAGCGTTGGCGGCATAGAAAGCCTTCCAGCTGCGCCGCAGTCCTTTATTGGCGTCGGCGTTGTTCTGCGCCACGTAGAGGCCAGTGAGTGCGAGCAGTGAGACGATCACGATTACGAAGATTGCCACCGGTATCGCAAAGCCGCGCTCGCCGGCAACGGCCGCTAGAAGTCTTCTAGTAATCATTGGTTTCTGGGTCTTACCGAGGCGACTAGAGTGTCGCGCCGTTCGCTGGCTGCGCCGCTCACAGCCACCATGTTCAGGTCGACACGCGCTACCAGGGCGGGGTCGGCCGTCGGTTCGCCGCTCGTGTCGAAGTAAGAGAAAGCCAGGCCCAGGCTGTCACCGCTGAAAGGCCCCGCCAACACCTCCGTTACCGTGCCATCGTCTCTGGCCAGCCACCAGGAGTTGCCTTCCTGGTCGAGACGGTAGGAGTACGGGTGAAAAGCGCGAAGGGGTGCACCGACCGGCACGCCAGCGATGCTGCCGCTCACTACCAGCGTGGCTTGAGGTGCGACACCGGCGCCGTACGGGCAAGTGAGGGATGCGGCGGTCGGGTTAACGTCGACGGGTGCGCGCACCAGCCAGCCGTCCGGGTGGTAGATCAGAACGCTGTCGCCGGCCTCAACACTCAATCGCCCGGTAACATCAATCAAGCCAAGCGTGTTGTTGAACGAATCGGCCGCGCAGACGATCGCGAAACCGACCGGTGATCTTACGGTGATGCTGTCCGGTCCCAAAGCGCTGAAATCGCCGTCGGCACCGTTAGCCTCCATCAGATCCGCGGCCAACACTGAACCGGCCAGGCGTAGCGCGTCGTGCCGGGCAACCGTCGCGCGCTCGTGTCGATAGGCCCGCTGCTGGTAGCGCAGCACCTGCAGGAAGCCGGCGGCGATGAACCCGGCCAGCACCAGGAAAATCGTCAGCTCGACCAGCGTGAAGCCGAGTTGGCCACTGTGTCGGGATTCGGCTTTCACGGGCGTAACCGGTAAGCGACGACCGTATCCCGGACCGAAATATCCTGCGTCGGAGAATACGTCGTCACGAGTAGTATCCTGCGATACGTGAAGCTGTCCACGACCGCCCAGCTCGACTTGCCTTTCGTCGCGTCTCGAGAGCCGCTCTCCAGGTCGCTGTAAGAGACAGCCATAACCCGTTCGAGCTCGGACTGCTGAAACTCGGCGGCCTCCAACTGCAGGCGCGAGCGCGTGATGGCTTGCGACGAGTAGAGACTGGCGGCGACCAGCGAGACCACCACCAATGACAGAAGCGTTATGCCAACGAGCAGCTCCACGATCGATATGCCCGCCCTGTTCATGCCATGCCGTGGCAGCTGGGTCATTCGACTACCCTTCCAACCGGGCTGACAGTAACGGTGTCGGCTTGGTCTTTGAGCGAAAGCAAAATGACACCGCCCGCTTGCGGACAGGCGGCGCCGGTTGTTCCGACGCCACGCCCGTTGAAGCAGAAGGTTTCGCGGTTGCTGTCCAGATCAGTCTGCAGGCCTTCTCTGAAGCTGAAAAAGCCGAAGGTGTCAACCGCCGCGCCTGAGCCGGCCAGCGTGGTGTCGACCTCGACCCACAGCCAGTCGTTTTGGGAGTCGATATGCAGCACCGCCGGACGGCCGTAACGCATCGCCATGGCTCGTGCCAACGAGAGCGACGAGACCACCGCGTGCCGCGAGTTGTGCACTGCGGCCGAGACCCGCGACCGGCCCAAAGAGGGCAGCGCGATCGAATACAGAACGATCAACAGGAGCAGCGCGATCATGATCTCGATCAGCGTGAACCCCTGCCGTGAGCCAGTCAGGCGGTCCGGTTCAGACCCGAGACGTCCCCTACGCGGGGTGCTCTCGACGCGGCTAAGGCCCGGAAACCGCAACAATCTTCCGATCGCGATGTGTAGCAAGTGCAGTGCAAACCCTGAACAGGGCGGGGGAAAAAGCGACTGCAGTCGCTTATCAGGAGTTGCAATCCCTGTGCCCGCTTTGCTGCAGACGGGCTACTCCTGTAACATCATGTATTCTATAGATATAGCCGAATGGGGCGGCGGCCGGTTCGGTCAGGATGATCTTCGGCGACCGGTCAGGATGACGGGATTTCTGGCGATTTGCACGAGCCCGGTCGGCGCGGAGGCCCGTCCGGCTGTGCTTTGTTTATTCGCGGGGCGCCAGCGTCGAGAATTCCACCGTGTCGACGGCCCAGGGATCGAGGGGGACGTGGTTACCCAGGGCGAGCACGGTGATCAAGCGGTGCCCACCGGGTTCCACGTCGCGGAAGACCACGACCGAGTCGCCAGTCCCGAGGTGCACCATGCCTGGGATGTTCCCCGGTATCGGCTGCCCGGCGGTGGGGAGCAGGTTGTCGAGGATCACATGGTGGTGGGCGCGGCCGGGCGTGGCCTGGCCGTCGGCGGCAGCGATCTCGATCCCACTGGCCGACAACACGACGCGCACGGAATCGGACTGGATGATGGCGCCGTGCCGCGGCGAAACGATCTGTACCGTCGCCGCGGGTTCGCTGGTGCAGCCAGCGGTGCCGATGATCGCGAGGCAGGTAAGTAGCCTGCGGTGCATGAAGACCTCCGTGGTTAAGCCGCCTGCTAAGGACGAGGAGAAGTTACAGCCGCCGGGCGTGCCGGCAATGTCGACCGTGGCGCGGCGGGGTGGTGAAACCCTAGATTGACTCGGTTTCCAAAGCGGCCAAACAACAAGTCTCTAAGCTCCTTGCTGATTCCACCATACAGGAGGGAAGATAGATCATGGCGAGTTTCACGGAGCGGATGATGGGCGCAGCCACGCTCAACGTGCCGACCTATGAGGAGGTGGAGCACGATACGACGGCGACGGGGCAAGCGGCTGGGGTTGTGGCTCTGGTGGCGGTGGCGTCGGCCATCGGCGCCATCGGCGAGGGCCCCGGTGTGATGATCGGCGGCGTCATATCGGCCTTCGTTGGTTGGCTGATCTGGAGCGTGGTGACCCTGGTGATCGGCACCAAGGTCTTCGATGGTACCGCCGACATGGGGGAGATGCTGCGCACGCTCGGGTTTGCTCAAGCACCGGGAGTGCTCAACGTGCTGGGGGTGGTCCCCGTGCTGGGCTGGTTGGTGCAGATAGGTGTGGGCATCTGGATGTTGGTGTGCGGAGTCATCGCCGTACGGCAGGCGCTCGATTTCACGACGGGCAAGGCGGTGGGCACCGTACTGCTCGGCTGGCTGTGCTATATCGTAGTCGGCCTGCTGCTGGCCAGCTTCATGGGGTTTTTTGGGATATTCTCCTAGGCGCTACCCCCTGACGGCCGATACTCACCAACCGGGACCCGTGTCGGAACTTCCGCCGGGTCCCGGTACTATCTTAAAGACATGCACCAGAATTCCCCCGGACCCGCAGCTCCCGGCCTGGCCGGATTCCATCCGGCAGTAGCCGGCTGGTTCGGCCGGACGTTCAAGGCGCCGACCGAGGCCCAGGTGCGGGGCTGGGCGGCGATTCGCTCCGCTCGGAGCACCCTGATCGCCGCGCCGACCGGGTCGGGCAAGACGTTGGCGGCCTTCCTGGCCAGTATCGACGATCTGCTGCGCCAGGGTCTGGCGGGTACGCTGACGGACGGGACCCAGATCCTCTACGTGTCGCCGCTGCGGGCGCTTTCCAATGACATCCACAAGAACCTGGCGGAACCACGTCGTGGTATTCGCCAGGAGTTACGCCGGCTGGGACTCCCGGAGGTGGAGATCCGGGCTGCGGTGCGCAGCGGGGACACGCCGTCGTCGGAACGGCAGGCGATGGTCCGGAAGCCGCCCCACATCCTGGTGACCACGCCGGAGTCGCTCTACCTGCTGCTGACGTCGGATGGCGGCCGCAGCATGCTGGGCAGCGTGCGTACGCTGATCATCGATGAGATCCATGCGGTGGCTGACGACCGACGCGGTTCGCACCTGGCGCTGAGCGTCGAGCGGTTGGCGGAGCTGGTCGGTGGTAGGCTGACGCGAATCGGTCTGTCCGCGACACAGAAGCCGATCGAGGACATCGCTCGTTTCCTGGTTGGCAACGAAGGTCTTGATGAGCACGGCGAACCCCGTTGCGTGATCATCGACGAGGGCCACCGGCGCAAGCTCGATTTGGCCATCGAGGTGCCGGGGTCGTCGCAGCTAGAGGCGGTGATGTCCGCGGAGGTTTGGGAGGAGCTCTACGAGCGGATCGTGCAGCTCGTCGAGGAACATCGGACGACGCTGATCTTCGTGAATACGCGGCGTCTGGCCGAGCGGGCCACCCGCGATCTCAGCGAGCGCTTAGGCGAAGATCAGGTCGCGGCGCATCACGGAAGCCTGTCGAAGGAATTGCGGCTCGACGCGGAGCGACGTCTGAAGGAAGGGAATCTGCGAGCCTTGGTGGCGACGGCGTCACTGGAGTTGGGGATCGACATCGGCGCCGTCGATCTGGTCATCCAGATAGGCACGCCGCGACGAATCGCCACGTTGCTGCAACGAGTCGGCCGCTCCGGTCACACGCTAGGAGGAACGCCAAAAGGCCGCATCTTTCCGCTCAGCCGCGACGAACTGGTGGAATGTGCGGCGTTACTACGCGCGGTTGGGCAGGGCGAGCTGGATCGGCTGTATATCCCGGAGAAGCCGCTGGACGTCTTGGCGCAGCAGATCGTGGCCGAGTCCTCGGCGGGTGAGCGGGCGGAGGTCGAGCTGTTCGATCTGGCACGACGCGCCTACCCGTACCGCGATCTCACGCGTCAGGAGTTCGACGAAGTCATCCACATGCTGGCCGACGGTTTCACCACGAAGCGTGGGCGTCGCGGCGCCCACATCCATCACGACGAAGTCAACCACCGCATCCGGGCACGACGGGGAGCGCGGCTGGCGGCGCTGACCTCGGGTGGCGCAATACCCGATGTGGCTGACTACGCGGTGATTCTCGAGCCGGAGGGTTCGCTGGTCGGGACGGTCAACGAGGACTTCGCCATCGAGAGCATGCCCGGCGACATCTTTCAGCTGGGCAACCTGTCGTGGCGGATTCTGCGGATCGAGTCGGGCCGCCTGCGCGTCGAGGATGCGCGGGGGCAGCCGCCAACGATCCCCTTCTGGTTCGGCGAGGCGCCGGAGCGGAGCCCCGAGCTGTCAACGGCCGTATCGGAGTTACGCCGCGAGATCGATGAGCGGCTCGACGATCCCGAGGCGGCGGTGGAGTGGCTGAGCCAGGAAATCGGGCTGTCGCCCGCGGCGGCGCGGCAGATCGTCGAATACCTGGCGGCGGCCAAGCGGGTGCTGGGGGTGATGCCGACCCAGGGTACCGTGGTGTTGGAACGCTTCTTCGATGAGGCGGGCGGCATGCAGCTGGTCGTCCATGCGCCGTTCGGAAATCGCATCAACCGCGCTTGGGGCCTGGCGCTGCGCAAGCGTTTCTGCCGCAGCTTCAACTTCGAGCTGGAGGCGGCGGCCACCGAGGATGCCATCGTCCTCTCGCTCAGCACCTCGCATTCGTTTCCGCTCGAGGATGTCTTCAGTTACCTGAAGCCCGAGACGGCGCGCAACATCCTGATTCAGGCGATGCTGGATGCACCGGTTTTCCCGACCCGCTGGCGCTGGAACGCGACGCGTGCGCTGGCGGTGTTACGGGCGCGCGGCGGTCGCAGAGTTCCACCTCCGCTGCAGCGGATCGAATCGGATGATCTGTTGGCCTCCGTATTTCCCGATCAGGTCGCCTGCCTCGAAAACATCGTGGGCGATCGCGAGGTACCCGACCATCCATTGGTCAATCAGACCATCGAAGATTGCCTGATCGAAGCGATGAACATCGATGGGCTGACCGAGCTGCTCCGCGCCATGTCCGACGGCAGGATCGAGTGCGTGGCCTGCGACACACGCGAGCCGTCCCCGCTGGCTCACGAGGTTTTGAATGCGCGTCCCTACGCGTTTCTCGATGATGTCCCGCTGGAGGAACGCCGCACCCACGCAGTCTACACACGCAGATCGCTGGATCCGACGTCGGCTGACGAACTGGGCGCGCTGGACGCTGCCGCCATCGCCCGGGTCCGCGAAGAGTCCTGGCCGGATGTCCGCGATGCCGAAGAGCTTCACGATGCACTCTTGACCTTCGCCTTTCTGACCGAGGCAGAAGGGAGAACGTCAGGCGGCGATGGAACCGGTTGGCTGCCGCTGCTCGATGCGCTTGCGGCGGTTGGCCGTGCGGGACGGCTGCGACCGGAGGGCGCTGGCACAGACAGAACGCTGTGGGTTGCGGCGGAGCGTCTACCGGAATTCGCAGCGGTGTTCGCGGACGCGGTCAGCGAGCCGCAGTTGGTGGCGCCCGAGCGGCGACGGGCCGTCGAGTGGGATCGTACCAGCGCGTTGCGCGAGCTCGTACGCGGCCGCGTCGAGCTGCTGGGTCCGACCAGCGCGGCAGCGCTCGGCGATTCGCTGGGGCTCCCGGAGACCGAGATCGACCTGGCGCTGCTGGCCCTTGAGAATGAGGGGTTCGTGCTGCGCGGTCGCTTTTCGCCGGACGTCGAAACGATCGAATGGTGCGAGCGGCGGCTGCTAGCGCGGATTCATCGCTACACGCTCAACCGCCTGCGGGCCGAGATCGAGCCGGTCAGCTCCGCCGACTTCATGCGCTTCCTGTTTACCTGGAGTCGCGTGGAACCCGATCAGCGCGCCGCCGGGCCAGAGGGATTGAGCTCGGTGCTGGAGCTTCTGGATGGCTACGAGCTACCGGCGGCGGCGTGGGAGGCCGATGTCCTGGCCGCCCGGCTCGACGAATACGATCCGCTCTGGCTGGACGGTCTCTGCCTTTCGGGTCAGGCGTCGTGGGGGCGATTGTCGCCGCCAGCCTCGGCCAGCGGACGCGGCTTCAGCTCGGGTCCGTTGCGCTCGAGCCCCGTCTCGGTCTTTCTCAGGGAACATTCCGCTGCCTGGCTGGCGCTGGCGCCATCGGCCGCGGAGTTGGAGCTGTCGACGGATGCGAGGCAAGTGCTGCAAACGTTGGCACAGCGGGGTGCGCTGTTCTATGCCGAGCTAGTGCGGGCTTCGGGACTGCTCAAAACGCGAGTCGAGGCAGCGCTGGGTGAATTGGTCGCGCTGGGATTGGTGAACGCCGACAGCTTCGCGGGGCTGAGGGCGTTGCTGATCCCGGCCGCCCGGCGACGGCCGGTTGACGGGGCGCGGCGGCGACGCAGGCGCGTGGCGCCGTTCGGGGTCGAGTCGGCGGGACGCTGGTCGGTCTTTCGGCGCTTCGATGGCGATGGGGATGGCGATGGCGATGGTCGGCGCTCTCTCACATCGGCAGCTTGGAGTGAGCCTGACGGCGTGGCGGTGGAGACGCAGGCGCGGGTGCTGCTGCGGCGATACGGAGTGGTTTTCCGCCGACTGTTGGAGCGGGAGACGAACCTTGCCCCCTGGCGCGAGCTGACCCGTGTGTATCGACGGCTCGAGGCGCGCGGTGATATTCGGGGCGGCCGCTTTGTGGCGGGGTTCTCCGGCGAGCAGTTCGCGCTGCCGGAGGCGGTGGGCTTGCTGCGCTCGGTGCGACGCGAAGCGAAGCGGGGTCGCTTGTTGGCGGTGAGCGCCGCCGATCCTCTCAACCTGGTGGGGATCGCCACGCCGGGCCCACGCGTCGCGGCGTTGACTGGCAACCGAGTTCTTTACCGAGATGGGGTGCCGGTGGCGGCTCACGAGGCAGGTAAGGTCAACTTGTTCCGCGCCATCGAAGGTGCCGACGAGCGGGAGGTGAGCGCGGCGCTCACGCGCCGGCCGGTGCCGCCGCAGCTGCGCGTTTATTTGGGTCGGGGGCGATGAGGTCAAGCGATAAGATGAACCGAATCTTGGTTGGATTGTCCTTCCTGATAACCGTCGGGCTGACGATCGTCGTGCCCGCAGCGGCGCAGTCGGCCACGAAGCTTCCGATGGACACGTCATCCCTGAGTAGCGGTGCGCAGTGCTGCATGCACATGTTGCTCGAGAAGACCATCTTCAAGGTTGATGTGCTGACACTCGAGATCCGGTTCGGGCAAGAAGATGCTCTCAAGATCAGTCGCCTGGTCTCAGGCAGAGACTACTCCCGGTCGGCGGCCGACGCCGTAGCCGACATAGCCGTAAACTCAAGGGACGCTTTTGCACGCATCGAATTCCTCCGCGATGTCAGCCTTAGCCAGTTTGTCGATGGGGTTCGGGAGGATCTTGGCCACGCGCGCGACGCCGGCATTATCGGCAGGTCGGACTACGAGATGGTCTCGGAGAACATTCCCAAGTGGTTCAGCTTTCTCGAGGAACGCGGGATACGGAAGGGCGATCGGATCCTTTACCGCATCAAGGGCGACACATTGAGGACCCAGTTCATCGGTGTAGATGGTGGGCTGGCGCTCGATCAGACGGATGTCGGCGCGGAGCGGAGGCTAGCAGTGTTGGGTAGCTACCTGGCTCCAAAGTCGAGCTTTCGCCGGGGACTGATCCAGTCGTTGTTCAGGTAGCAGAAGTCAGGTGCCCGTTGTTTGACACGTAATTGTGACGCCCGTATGGTGTCTGCGAATCTGATTAGTCTTAGCGTGTCTGCTTAATGACAAGAACGAGTCGCCGGTCAGTGATGATCGGGACTCCGCAGCCTTCAAAGATCGATGAAAGTGGCGAGTCTCCAATCCAAATGGTCAGCGTATCCGACCCTATTCGCATTCCTGGTACTCCTCGCCGGCTGCGGGGATGACGAACCCAGCGGGCCGGGCAACTTCCCCGATATCCGCGGAACCTGGATCGGCCAGTACAGTGTAACCAGCTGTACCCTCTCGGGTGGCGCGGATCCGTTTTTCTGCGTGGACGTCTTCCCGAGCGGCGCGTCGCGAGTCATCGAGCTGGATCTGGGTCAAAGCAGCTCATCGTTGTCCGGCGTCGCGTTTCAGGGCACGATATCGGGCCGCATCGCGGGTACGGTCGATGAATTCGGTTTGGTCTCCATCTCCGGTACGCTCGGAACTGGTGATATATTCGAAGTGACGATCACCGGCTGGACGACACAGCTAGTGGGCGATTCGTTGATCGGGAGTTGGAGTTTCCGCGTCGAGGATAACACCGGCTCCGGATTCGCCACGGCCCAGATCAGCGCTAATATCGTGATCGTCGGGCCCAGTGTTCTCACGTACTTCAATTGCCCCGTCGAAGACTTCCTGGCGGCGGACGATGAGATCAACGGGACACTGACGGCCGGCGACTGCTGGCTCGATGATGAGAGCTTCTTCGATACCTTCGCGCTGGATGTGGTTCAGGGCGATCGGATCTCCATCGAGGTGAGCTCGGACGCCTACGATCCGTTCCTACTCATAACCGACGTGGATGAGAACCCGCTCGCCTCGGACGGTGAACTCGGGCGGGACACGGTGGGTGTGACGGGCGAAGCGGGTCAGCAAGAGACATGGCTGATCATCGCATCGTCGTGGTTTCCATACCAGTCCGGTGATTATCTGCTGACGACGACCCGAGTGAATGGAACCGGCGCAGTTACGCGCTTCACATCGGCTAGCCGCGTCGCTGGCCCTGGCAAACTGACAACAGAGCGGGTTTCATCCAGCCGGGAGACGCTGAAGCGGAGGCTAACGCAAGCCCGCCCGCTGGTGCTGCGCCGCTAATCGGAGATGATGTAAGCCACCAGCGAGGCCTCGATCGCCCAATCGATTGTGTAATTCATCAAAGACGC
>JBFJOD010000004.1:0-54500 GCA_041617795.1 Gemmatimonadota bacterium
GCCAGACCGGATGTCCCCAGATTGGAGAGCACACCGCTCAGTTCGAGCTTGCGCGTACCGCCAAAGAAGTTGCGGTGAGCCCAGCCGCCCTCGAGCTGCAGGCATTCTGTCGTCGACAGTCCGAAGCCAAACTGGACACCTCGGACAGCTGCTTCGTTGACCTGCACGCGGACGTCGATGATCGAGTCCTCGCTCAGCGGCCCGCGCGCGATGTCGACGTAGTTGAACAGCGCCATTGAGTAGAGGCTTCGCTGACTGCGTACGATCTCACTCTCGTTGTAGGGATCGCCTGAGCGAAAAGTCAGCAGTCGCTTAACATCCTCATCATCGAGCTTCGAGGTCCCGGCTATGTCTATTTCCCCGATACTGGCACGCGGGCCCGGCATTGCCGTCAGTGTCACTATCGCTCCCATCGAGTCGGAGCTCGGTATTTCCGCGTTAACTAATCCGACGGCTTCCGCATACCCCCTGTTCCGAAGTCCACGCTCGATGCGCTCGCGCGTCGCCGTCAGGTCGACATCGCTGAATGGGCGGCCTGCCCTTGTCGGTAAGCTGGACAGGACTGAACCCATCGATCTGATCGAGTCGAGCCCCTCGATCTTGAATGAGCGAATGATGACGGGTTCGCCTTCGACGACAGTGAAGGTTACCCGAACACGGTCATCGTCACGAACGAGGGTCGTATCGACTAGCGCCGCGCGGTAGCCGCGCCTGTAATAGAACACCTTGATGCGCGCGAGATCCGTGCGCAGCTCGCGCGGATCGAAGCGCTGTGTCCTGACGAAAGCGCTCACGCCGATCCAGCAGAACGGCGTCAGCAGAACCGATCGGCAACCGCTTCCGCGTGTCGCGATCGCGCGCTGGATCTCGTGGTCGGGGAACGCCTGGTTTCCCTCGATTCTGACGCTGCTGACGATAGGAAGGGTGTCTCGAACCGACGTTTGGCCGACAGCAGCAACCGGTAAGGCGAGCAGCAGCCCACACAGAACGCGGAGGGTTCTGCGCAAATTCAGGCCACGGCCGCCTCCCGCGAGTTGCTTGGTCTTCTTTCGATCAGTTGAACTGCGCACGATTCTTCGGATTGATAACCCGCGCGGCGTTTGTGGCGTCACGCTACGGAATCCAGCCCGGCTTTGTCCTGCCTTCTGTCGTACACATCAAGGTACTGATTGGCTCCGCGCGGGAAATAGTGCTCGCTGATCGGCATGAAGCGAGACAAATCACCGATCCAGGCGTGGTGGGCAATCCGTATCACCTGATCGTCAATCTTGATCAAGTTGAATGTGTTCTTGAAACGCTCGCGCCCGCGACCACGACGAGACGTAGTTGTGCCGCACTGCGCAATCACGATGCCACGTCGCCGCACGTCACCTGGAAAGAAGTCGAGCGAGCTGCCGATATACGAGCGGTGCATATGGCCCGCCAGGACAAGATCCACCTCCAGCTCTGTGAATCTCTTCAGCGCTCTGCGGGCGAACGGCATGACGTTACCACCGATGAAATCGGGCGGCGGCGCCAGGTGATGATGCGTTACGATGATTCGCGCCGCCCCAGCATCTGTGGGCTCGAAGGCATCCGTCGCGAAATCGAGCTGGGAACGACGGATGCGACCATTGGTAAGGGTGAGCCGCCGGCTTGAATTCAGAGCGACTATGACCATACCCGCGATGGTCGTCACCGTATTCAGGTCTGGGGAAATCAGACGCTTGTAGTTCTTGTGGGGCGTCAGGAGGCGCTCCCAGATCCGGTAGAACGGGACATCGTGATTGCCGGGTGTGACGACGATGGGTGCATCGAACTTTCTAAGAAAGCCGGCGGCTTGCTCGAACTCCCGGACCTTCGCGCGCTGAGTGAGGTCGCCGGACACGACCACGACGTCCGGCTTGATCTCCCGGCTTTGCTCGAGCACGGACTCGGCCACCTCGGGCAAGAAAGGCTTGCCGAAATGCAGATCCGACAGATGAATCAGCGTAGCCAATGCCCGTCGCCCCTCTCAGCTAGGTTGCCGTATCCGCCGAGGCCTCCTGGCGGGTTCGGCTCAACGCGTATGCCCCGTAGGCACCAATAACGATGATCAGCAGACTGATGACCTGGGCAAGGGTGAACGGGCCAAAGAAGCGATCGTCTTTAACTCGGAACAACTCGACAAAGGCGCGCTCGACCCCAGCCAGCATCAGGTAGACCATGAACAGCCAGCCCGCGCGGTATTGATGCCGACGTAATCCAAAAAGTAGCGCGAAAAAGAGGAGCGATATTCCCACCTCGTACAACTGGGTGGGGTGCACCTCCAGCACTTGCCAGTCTGGCACCGTCTCTGGCACATCGACGCCAAAGTAAGCTCGCAGGTTTCCTGCTGTTGAAGGCGGGGCACCTTGTGGAAAGGCAACTCCCACCCACGAGGTCGTCGGCCTCCCGTAATCATCCCCGACCAGGAAGCAGCCGATGCGCCCCAGCGCATAGGCGAGCGGCAGGGCGAGCCCTGTCGCATCGGCGACATGACCGAGCGGCAGTTTTTCCTTACGCACCATCAAAATCGCACCGATCGTGCCGCCGATGAAGCCACCGTACCAGACGAGGCCTGCCCGCGAGAAGAGCGTTTGCATCGGGAAGCGCACCAGCTGCGGCCAGTTCAAGAAAGCGTAGTACAGCTTCGCCCCGACGATCCCGCCGATCAAAGCTCCCATTAGTAAGGTCCAGGCAACATCTTTGTTGTGCTGTTTACGTTGCAATTCCAGGCTGACGATCCAGCCAGCACTCAGGAAAGCGAGACCCAACATCAGGCCGAAACTGGTGAACTCGATGCCTCTAAACCTGAAGATTACGGGGTACATTTAACGACTTTCTTTTCCATGATTCGGTTCGGTGATCAAGTCCGCTTTATGCTACAGCACCACACCCGGCATCGGCAGATCGGCCCGCGCGTTCAAATCCAAGCCCGATCGTTCACCAATCGCGAGTCGGAAAGCTGCCGCCCGCGCCACCATCGCCGCGTTGTCCGTCGCAAGCCTGGGCGACGGCACGAAGACCCGCACGTTGGCGCCGAGCCGCTGGCGTACACTCTCAGCCAGCGCCTTATTCCTGGCCACTCCGCCTCCCAGAATCACCCGGTCGCATCGGGTGCCGTTGACGGCTCGCAACGTCTTTTGGGTTAGCTGTTCCACCGCAGCAAATTGGAATGCCGCGCTCAAGTGCGCTATCTCGTTTTCGAGTACTCCTTGCGCTTCGAGTTCACGCACGCGCATGAGCACCGCGGTCTTCAGCCCGCTGAATGACATGTCGTAGTAATCATCTCCGTCTTCGCTCTGGCCTGGCCGCACCATCGGGACGGTAAAGCGGTGTCGCTCTGGATCTCCATCCCGTGCCGCGCTCTCGATGACGGGCCCCCCGGGATAACCCAGACCCAGCAGCCGGGCCACCTTGTCGAAGGCCTCTCCTGCGGCGTCATCGCGAGTTTGACCCAGCAACCGGTAACGCCCCCAATGCTCTGCATACAAGAGCAGCGTATGGCCGCCGGAAACCAGAAGTGCTACGAACGGCGGCTCTGCACTCTCCTCTTCGAGTGCCGCGGCAAACAGGTGCGCCTCCATGTGGTGTACGGCGATGACTGGTTTATCCAGCGCAAACGCCGCCGCTTTGATCCAGTTCAAACCGACAAGAAGCGACCCGATCAACCCCGGGCCCGCTGTCACCGCAAAGGCATCTATATCGCTAAGTCGCTTTCCGGACTGCGCCAGGGCTTGCGCTACGACCCGGTCGATCAACTTGAGTTGTGCCCTCGATGCCAGCTCGGGTACGACACCACCATACTCGCCGTGCATGTCCTGCGCGGCGATTACGTGGCCGAGCAACTCGCGTTCACCGCTCAAGACGGCGGCGGACGTGTCATCGCAAGACGTCTCCACAGCCATTATGAGCGCGTCGCTCAATGGTTGCTCCCTTCCGGCGGCCCCGTCTCGCACGCGCCTAAGTCTTGTCGGATTCGGACAGCACCCGTGCCGAATCCGGATCTATGGTGATTTCGAGAAATGGACCTGGCGTTGGAAGAATGATGGGCAGCAGCCTGTCGTAGTCGTCTTGATCGCCGACTTCTACCCACGGCAGAAGAGCCTCGGGCTTCACGGATTCGACGGCACTGCGGGGACCGGAAACCCGCACGTCAACCAGCGCAGGTGAAAGCTTCAACGCTGACCCACTCATGCCGCTGAGACTCAGCGGTATTCCGGGAAAGACGCGCTCGCTCCACGGCTCAACAGGCACGGACAGGCGTACGTTGGGCACGGAGAGGTTCAGCAGACCTCGAGGTGCCGGTTGCTCCAACGGCACCGTCAGATTGATTGACTGGCTGACTTGCTCGCGTACGATCGGTACGGTGAGCACCGAATCGACCCGATCGACCGAAGGAGCTGGTCCGACGATGTTCACGGACCTCGGCTCCAGGCGGACGGAGTCGGACTGAACAAAGCCACCGGCCATCTTGATGTCCAAACGCGCTACCACCCGCACCGTCTTCTCACCTTTGGGCTGGAACCGCAATCGCAAGCTCTGTGGGCTAACCGTCACCGCACGAACGTCTCCCAAGTCGCGCCCACCACGCCCTGCAACCATGTCCGGACTTAAGTCCACGTCCCACACCAGCGATTCTTCCACGCTATCCACAAGAACCACAAGCTGCGGACGCGAGACCCAAAGCGCCGTCAAGTCGCCGAGACGTCCGGTGAAGACCACAGAGACCACATCCGTTGAAGGTTGACGCTCCGTTACAACAAAGCGAGGATCTTGGTTGACGATCACCAGGTCGGCGTCGATAGCTTGCTGTCCCACCGTGTCAGCGCTGACGGCCACCCACAAGAACAGGGAAAGCAACGCAGCCGTGAGCATGTAAGGCCAATTCTTCCGGATAGTCGTCTGCCAATTCGACATCGTCAGTTCTCGAGCAGCTCCGTGATCAGGACTTGATTTGACGGAGAATCCCAATCGGTAGCGCCGATGAGGCGTTTGGCGATCCGACCGTCACGGTCCAGGACAAAAGTCTCCGGTACTCCTACGGTTTGCAGCACTCGAGTGATCCTCGCCTCCGGATCCAACAGAACCGGAAACTCCAGGCCGAGTTCCTCGACAAAATCCGTCACTTTTTCACTCGACCTCGGCCCCGCATCGATCGAGATCGCCAGCACGCTGAACCCACGTTCCCTGAAGCGCCGGTAGCTCGACTGAATCGATGGCATCTCCACCCTGCACGGGCCACACCATGTAGCCCATACGTTTACCAGCACGACCTCACCCCGGTGATCGGCAAATGAGACCTCTCGTCCCTGTAGATTAGGCGCCTGATAGTCCGCCACCCGGTCGCCTACTTCGACACCAGACCGCTCGACGCTCAAGCAACCACCGAGCCAGATCGCGATGGCCAAGGTCGGGACCCAAGCCCGCTTGAGTCTCAACCTGTAAAAATATCCAGCCATGGTCACGACACTTTCACTTGCAGTGCACAACAGTCCGCGAGCCAGCCGCTCCGCCAGCTGAGTCGGCTAGCCGCTCGATCCCAGTCGGCCCGCTAGCCAGATGGTCCGGCCACGACCACCGTAACGGGTGTTCCGCGTGAAACGCGCGTGCCGGCCTCCGGGACTTGCGCCAGAACCGTTCCAGGAGCCGCCAGGCTCGCCGAATCCTGCGTGACCTCGCCGAGCTGCAAACCCAACCGATCGAGGCTGCCCTGAGCCTCGACCAGCGAACGCGTGACCAGATCGGGTACATGCACAACCCGGCTCCCGGCACTTACGAGCACGCGAACGGTCGAGTTCAGGGCGAGAGCTGTCGATGGTGCCGGTTCGGTGTCAATCACCAGGCCGACATCGGCATCGTCATCGACCCATTCAAGCTCACTCTTGTATCCAGCCTGTTTCAGGACGACTTCTGCTTGGGCGCGGTCCAGGCCCACAACATTCGGCAACGGCCTCTGCTTGGGTCCGAGGTTGACGGTGACACGGATCGGCGAGCCCGGCTCGGCCAACTGACCGGACAATGGCTCTTGAGCCAAAACAACCTTCGCAAGATCTTCGTGGTGAATCCCGCCCACCTCTTCATACCCAAGCTTCGACCGCTCAGCCCGCGCCCGAGCCTCATCCGGCGTACTCCCAACGAGGTCAGGCACCCTCGTCAGGTTGACTGCGGCTCGCTGGGGCGGAAAAACGAAGAGCACCGTGCCGACATATCCGATCAACAGCCCGGTGGATACGACGGCAGCCCCGACTAGCAGCACACGCGGCAGCTTCAGCCAGAGCGTCCAGCCGGCAGTCGGTCTCTTAGCCTTAGCGCGGTCGGCGCCTGAGCGTTGCTGCATAGGCTCCATCTATCCGGTGTCTTTGAGGTAGAACTTGGAGCACACCACGGCCCCCTCGCAAATCCGCATCGAGGCGCGTCCCGGCGCTTTGATCCAACTCGAAATCCGGCCACCGCTCAAGGAACGAACTCACCTGTTCTTCATTCTCCTCGGGTTCCAGCGAGCACGTCGAATAGACCAGCTGGCCGCCTGGCTCGATCAGTTTAGCAGCCGAGTCCAACAAATGACACTGCAGCTCGACCAGAGCGTTCAGGTCGCCCGGCGTCAGACGCCAACGTGCATCCGGGTGCCGGGCGAGTGTGCCGGTTCCCGTACACGGAACATCCAACAGGACAATGTCAGCCCGCGAGAGCGGTGGCAGTCTCGAATCAGCTAGGACAACGTGAAGCCGGGTCAACCCCAGCCGCTCACGGTTCGCGAGAAGACGTGCGATTCGCGGCCGATAACGATCGACGGCAACGACCTCATGGCCGCGCCCGGCCAACACCGCTGCCTTGCCCCCTGGCGCAGCACAAAGATCGAAGACACGGCAGCCTCGCGCGGCCGCCAGGTATTCAGTGACGGCTGCGGCGCTGGGGTCCTGGACGACCGCCGGCACGAGCTTCAACGCACGAGCCAGTCCGCCTGATTCGATGCGCAGCGATGCCGCCGTCCATTTCACCGGAACCGCACTCAATCCGGCTGCTTCCAACCGGCTCTGCGCTGCCCGCCTGTCTCCCAGCACGGTGAGGTAGACCGCCGGTCGGGTGTTGTTGTAGTCAACCAGCCGACCGACGTCTTCTACGCACCAGCGCTCCAGCCAGCGCTCCACAAGCCAACGTGGATGTGACCCCCACGCCGACAGGTGTCCGGCCGGGTCGTCCTCGAGTTGCGGAAACGTGCAGCCGGCCGGATCCCGGCTCAAGCGGCGGAGCACAGCGTTGGTCAGGGCCGCACCCCCTTTTCCCGCGGCCGCCTTAGCCGCTTCGACTGCGTCGGAAACCGCGGCGTAGGCAGGCACCCGATCCAGCTCCAGGAGCTGGTAAGCCGCCAACCTCAGAATGTCGAGAACATCCGGTTCCAGGCGCTCGATGCCACCGCGCACGAAACAGGCGAATGAGTGGTCGAGTCGGTTCCGCAGACGCAGCACGCCGTAGGCAAGCTCCTGCGTCAAACGCCGATCGGCTTCGCTCAGACCATCCGCCAGGCCTTCAAAGACATGATCGGCGAAGCTGCCCTGCCTGACAGCGCGCAGTATTTCCAAAGCGGCCGACC
Source organism: Gemmatimonadota bacterium (assembly GCA_041617795.1). Classification (GTDB taxonomy): domain Bacteria; phylum Gemmatimonadota; class Gemmatimonadetes; order Palauibacterales; family KS3-K002; genus JBFJOD01. The sequence continues at coordinate 7,595 of JBFJOD010000004.1, forward strand.
GCGCCGGGGCAGCTCGGCTCTTGCGTTTCGGCTTGCTCAGTCCAACATGCCTCGCAGCGGGCTCGATGGCACGGCTTGCTCGCGCCGTGGCATCCGACCGGCCAAGTAGGAGAGTCGTCCGGCCTCGGTCGCCCTTTTCATCGCGGCGGCCATCCGAACGGGGTCTTTCGCCTCCGCAATAGCGGTGTTCATGAGGATCCCATCCACACCCTGCTCCATCGTCACGCACGCATCGGAAGCAGTGCCGACGCCGGCATCGACGATTACAGGAACACTGATCCTACTTTTGATCAGCCTGATACTAAATGGGTTGAGCAGTCCGAGGCCGCTGCCAATCGGTGAAGCCAGCGGCATCACCGCCGACACTCCGATCTCCTCCAACTTGAGGGCCGTAATGAGATCTTCGTTTGTATAAGCAAGCACCTTGAACCCCTCGGCCACGAGCGTGCGTGCCGCTTCGATCAGACCCTGCGTGTCCGGAAGTAGAGTAGCCTGGTCGCCGATCACCTCGAGCTTTATCCAATCGGTGAACCCAGCTGCACGACCCAATCGTGCGTAGCGGATCGCGTCCTCCGCCGTGTAGCAGCCGGCCGTGTTCGGCAGTAGCAGCCATCGTTCCTGGTCGAGGTGGTACAGAATTCCCTCCTCTTTGGACCGATCCAGATCGACTCGCCGTACCGCCACTGTTACGATTTCGGTGCCGGAGGCGGCTAGCGCGCCAACCATCGTCTCGTTGTCCTTGTACTTGCCCGTGCCAAGGATCAGCCGCGACTGAAACCCTCGTCCAGCTATTTCCAGCCTCTCGTCCGGCAGATCTATTCTATCGGTCACTACTGTCATTTACCGCACACCTCCACTGAATTGCTCGTAACGGCGGCAAGGCGAGCGTCATTCAACCACCGCCGACGAAATGCACGAGTTCGAGCGTGTCGCCCGCGTCAACGGGAACCTCCGCGTAGCGGTTGCGCCGCACGATCTCTTTGTTCCTTTCGACAACCACTAACCGTTCGTGAAGATCCAAATGCGCAAGCAAGTCACGGATCGTCAAACCGGCTGGGATCTCGCGCTCTTCGCCGTTCAGCGTAATTTTGACGGCCTTTGGAGTTCTCATTGGCATCTTGGTCTCTTTACGCTACTGGTCGGATGAAGCGCGCGCCAGCACGGCCAGGTAGCGCTTCGTTGCCTGCGCTGGATCATCTGCATTCCAAATTCCGCTTAACACGGCGACGCCGCAGGCGCCAGCCTCGATCACGTCCGTCAGGTTGTCCTCTGTAATACCCCCGATAGCCACGATCGGTCGCCCGCCGCCTGCCGCGCGCCGCACTTCCTCGGGTCCCAGCGGCGCTCGCCCGGGGTGGGACGCGCTGGGGAATACATTGCCAAGCACAGCCACGTCGGCGCTATTCCCGAGAGCATACGCCGCTTCGTCGGCGGAATGCACAGAGCGGCCAATCCAGCAGGCAGTTCCCAGCAAGCGTCGCGCCTGAAGCGGAGACGGGCTTAGCGAACCCAGCTGAACCCCGTCGGCTCGTAGCGTCAGGGCGGCGTCGATCCGATCGTTGATCCAGAGGGTCGAGCCCGCCGCTCTGGCTATGCTCAAAAGCTCTCGCGCCAGCGCTATGAAGCGCGCGCCCACGATGCCGTGGGCGCGCAGCTGAAGGGCGCAGCGGCCGCCACCTGACGATAAGACCGCTGCTGCCGTCTCGAGAAATCCCGGGCGCGAGATCGCCTTGTCGCCTGTTACGACGAATAGCTTCGGCAATCGACGGCTCAGCTGAAAGTCGCTCCTTTCGAGACCCCGCGGCCGCGTATCCATTCTACTGCACTCATACGGCGTTTACCCGCCGGTTGTACTTCTGCGATGGCTAAAACGGTGGATCCCGTGGCCAGCTGCATACCGCTGCGCGGATCCGCCGCCAGCACGGTCCCGGGCGCTGAGTCGCTGCTTTCCGCGAGAGGCTGCGGCCCGAACATCTGCACCCGCAGGTTTCCCAACTTTGACCACGCACCCGGCACCGGATCAACTCCGCGAATCCAACGTGCGATCTCCACCGCCGGTTTCTTCCAATCGATCTTTACGTCATCCGGGCTGAGCTTAGGTGCATAGGTCGCGGCATCATGATTCTGTTCCAACTCTTCGGCTCGATTTGACCCGATCAGCTCCAGGGCTTCGAGCATCGCCTTCGCTCCAAGCTCGGCCAGGCGTTCCGTCAATGCGCCGGCTGTGATGTCCGCCGGCAGCGGATAGCGCGCCTGAACGATCATCGGGCCGGCGTCCAGCTTTTCCACCATCCGCATGATCGTAATGCCGGTCTCTTCGTATCCTCGGATGATCGCCCAATTCACAGGTGCGGCGCCGCGCAATTCCGGCAGAAGCGAAGCGTGGACATTGAAGGAACCCAGCCGCGGAATATCGAGGATCGCCTCTCTCAATATGTGCCCGTACGCCGCGACCACTGAAGCATCTGCCCCCAAAGCCCGGAACGCCGCCGTGAACTCCTCCCCGACGGGCTTCACCGGCTGGAGAACGGGTATGCCGCAGTCCTCTGCTGTCCGCTTGACCGGCGGAGGCCTCGGCTTGCGGCCCCGGCCGGCCGGCTTGTCAGGCTGCGTGACGATGCCAGCCACGTCGTGTCCCGCGGCGATCAGCGCACGCAGGACCGTGTCGGCGAATTCCGGCGTCCCCCAAAAGGCGATTCTCACTTCGCAACACTCATCTGCTTCTTCTTCCACTTGCTCAGAAGCATCTTGCGCTTGATCGGCGAGAGGTGGTCGATGAACAGCACCCCGTCCAGGTGATCGATTTCATGCTGAATACAGCGTGCGTGAAGATCTTTCGCCTCCACGCGAATCGGATTTCCGTCGAGGTCCAGGCCTTCCATCACAACGTTAAGCGACCGCTCAACCGCACCGATGAGTCCCGGTATACTCAAGCACCCTTCTTCGCCAAGCTCAGTGCCCTCACGCTCGACGATGACGGGATTCACAACCGCGAGGGGCTCGACATCCGGCTCCCGTATATCCATCACGAAGAGTCGCTTTGCAACTCCGACCTGCGGAGCCGCAAGACCAATGCCCTCTGCCTCATACATCGTCTCGAACATGTCTTCGGCTAACTGCTTGAGCTTCGCGTCGAACCGTTCGACCCGCTTTGACATCTTGCGAAGCATCGGGTCACCGAGCAGGCGGACTTCCAGGTTACTTATGATTCCTCCTCCTCGGAACTCGTCGCGATCTTCCTGGCTATCTTGTCTCGCTCGATCACCAATCTCGTGTCCTCGGCCGTCTTGATCACAATGCGTTCGTCTTTGACGTGGATGATCTTCCCGACGATTCCGCCGATCGTCGCCACTTCATCTCCACGCCTCAAATCCTTCACCATCTCCTGATGCCGCTTCTGCTGTTGGCGCTGCGGCCGAATCAACAAGAAGTAGAAAATCCCGATAAAAGCCACAAGCATGATCAGAGTGCCGGCGGCGCCTCCACCGCCCTGGTCCGAGGGCATGAACGCTAGTGCATACAATGTTCTGTCCTTTGTGCTAGTTGTTTCGGTATCGGCTGAGCCAATCTTCTACCCAAACCTCGAATCGTCCACCGATGATGGCGGCGCGCGCTTGCCGCAATAGATCCGTAAGGAAATGAAGGTTGTGGATCGATAGCAACCTTAACCCCAGCAGCTCAGCCGCAACGAACAGGTGACGAACGTAAGCGCGGCTGTATTTGCCACAGGCCCAACACCCGCAGCCCGGCTCAATCGCTGCATCATCCGCTTTCCAGGCCGCGATCTTGACGTTCACCGGACCCGTCGACGTGAACGCGGTCCCGTTACGTCCGTTGCGCGTCGGTGCGACACAGTCGAACAAGTCGTAACCCAGACGCACGGCCTCCAGCAGATCGGTAGGGTAGCCAACGCCCATCAGATAGCGCACACCCTCAGGTGGCAGTGCCGGCGCCAGGCCAGCCAGGATCTCGAACATCTGCTCCTTGGGCTCACCCACCGACAGACCTCCGACCCCATAGCCAGACCAGCTTCTCAAGGCGCTGGCCCGCTGTAAGGACTCGAGCCTGAGGTCTAGGTACGTGCTGCCCTGGATGACCGGCAACAGAACCTGACCACCCCCTGCCGGGGGCAGTTCGTCAAAACGCGCGACAGATCGCCGCAGCCAAGCGTGAGTGCGCTCAACCGCGGTTGCTGCCTGGTCACGCTCCGCCTGCCCCGGCGGGCACTCATCGAAAGCCATAATCACATCCGCGCCGAGACCGTGCTCGATTTCCATGACGAGTTCCGGCGTGATGAAGTGACGTGAGCCGTCGATGTGACTCTGGAACCAGACGCCTTCCTCCGTCACCTCATTGATACGGGCCAGCGAGAAGACCTGAAAACCACCGGAGTCAGTCAGTATCGGCCGTTTCCAGTCCATGAAGCGGTGCAGGCCTCCCAACTGCCGCACCAACTCGTGTCCCGGCCGCAGGTACAAATGATAGGCGTTGGCCAGAATGATCTCTGCCCCAAGGGCCTCGAGCTCCTCCGGCGAAACGGCCTTGACCGTCCCCTGGGTGCCCACCGGCATGAACGCCGGCGTACGCACGGCTCCGTGGGCCAGCCGCCACACACCAGCCCGTGCACCGCCATCACGGCCGGCAAGAGCGAAAGTCCCTGGCGGTTGCCCGGCAAGCGAATCGTGGAGCACCGCAGCATCCATGGGCTCGCTCATATCACAGCCATGGCATCGCCGTAGGAGTAGAAGCGGTAGCGCGCCTCGAGGGCATGCCGGTAGGCCGCCATGGTGAGATCATATCCGGCAAACGCTGCCACCAGCATCAGGAGCGTCGACCTCGGAAGATGAAAATTGGTGATCAGACGATCTACGGCCTTGAATCGGTACCCGGGCCGAATGAACAGATCCGTCTTACAGGCACCGGAGCAAACAACGCCCGCATCGTCGACCATGGTCTCAAGGGTTCGAACTGTCGTGCTGCCCACGGCCCAGACTGCTCCGCCCTCCGCTCGTACGCGATTGATGGCGGCCGCAGCCATTTCGCTGACCTCACACCACTCGGCGTCGATTCGGTGGTCGGCAAGATCGCGTACCTCGACGGGCCGAAACGTGCCGGGCCCGACGTGAAGCGTTATCTCGACAATCGTGACTCCGGCTGCGCGGATCGTCTCGAGCATTCCATCGGTGAAGTGAAGGCCAGCCGTTGGTGCAGCCACACTCCCACGCCGGCGAGCATACACGGTCTGGTATCGCTGGCGATCGGCCTCGTCGTCTTCGCGCCGGATATACGGCGGCAGCGGCACACGGCCAAAACGCAGGACTGCCTCGAAGGGTGGCAACTGCGTCAGCAAGCGAACGATTCGCGCTCCTCCCTCGACTGAGTCTTCAATCTCAACTTCCAGATCGTCGGCGACGCGAACCTTGCGGCCGGGCTTCAACTTTCCACCCGGTCTAACCAGTGCGCGCCAGCGCCTGCCTTCAGCGTCCAGTGAATTGAGCAGCAATACCTCGGCAGACGCGCCAGTCGGTTTCTTTCCCAGCAGCCGGGCCGGAAAAACGCGGGTGTCATTCAGCACCAGCACATCGCCAAGAGCCAGCAGCGAGCTGATATCCTTGAAGGCGCGATCTTCAAAGGAGCCTGCCCGGCGAACCAGCAGCAGTCGACTCGCTGCTCGATCGGTCAGCGGCCGCTGGGCGATGAGCTCCTCGTCCAGGGTGTAGTCGAAGTCGTCGGTATTCAAAGGCACCGCGGATGTTGCCTGACCCGGCGCCGCCGCCGCATGTGACCGCGAGCCGGAACGCTCAGCCATCGTTGAACAGTTGACCCTGCTCACCGCTGGCGCCTGGCGGAGGTTCGTAACCGAACCGGCGGTAAGCTTTGGCTGTGGCCATCCGTCCTCGCGCCGTTCTCTGCAGCAGGCCATTCTGGATGAGGTAGGGCTCGTAGACTTCTTCCAGCGTATCTGCCTCCTCCCCTAGAGCGACGGCGAGGCTCGAGAGGCCGACAGGTCCGCCATCGAAGTCTTCGATGATCAGTCGCAGCATTCGCGCGTCCATCTGTTCCAAACCGTACTCGTCGACATTGAGCATCTCGAGGGCGGCCTCGGCGACCTCACGCGTGATCCGGCCATCGGCTTTGACCTCGGCGTAGTCGCGGACCCTGCGGAGCAAGCGGTTGGCAACCCGCGGCGTACCGCGAGAGCGCCGTGCGATCTCCTCGGAACCGGCCACATCGATCGGGATGCCAAAGATGCCCGCCGAGCGTGTCACGATTTGTTTCAACTCAGGCGTAGGATAGTAGCCGAGTCGCTCCACAACGCCGAAGCGCGCGCGCATTGGTGGCGTCAGCAGCCCAAAGCGCGTCGTCGCGCCTATCAGCGTGAAGCGCTCCAGTTTCATCGTTATCGTCTGCACCTTCGGACCTTCACCCAAGCGGATCTCGATCCGGAAATCCTCCATACCTGGATAGAGGAACTCTTCGATGATCGGACGGAGGCGATGAATCTCGTCGATGAAAAGTACGTCGCCTTCCTTCAAGTTCGTCAGCGCCGAGACGAGGTCTCCCGGTTTTTCCAGTGCCGGACCCGACGTCGTCTTGATGTCGACACCCAACTCGTTGGCGATCAGCAAAGCCAGCGTCGTTTTGCCAAGCCCCGGCGGTCCATAGAACAGTGTGTGGTCGAGTGGCTCTCCCCGCTTCAGTGCCGCTGCCACATAGATCGCCAGGCTTTCTTTTACCTTCTCTTGGCCGACAAACTCCGCCATGCGCTGCGGGCGAAGCGTCGCTTCGCTCAGACCTTCGCCTTCCAGCGCACGTGGTGTCGTGATCTCTGTTGTCATGACATCCCCGCCAGCGCTTCCCTCACCAGACTCTCCACATCGAACTCTGCCTCACCACTCTTGCGCAGGACTTTGCGTATCGCACTTTCCGCTTCGACCCGCGAATAGCCCAGCGCTGCCAACGCCGATACCGCTGAATCCACTTGTGCCGACTCCGGCTCTGCAGCGGCAGCCGCGACGACCATGTCCTCCAGCTTGTCGCCAAGCTCGAGTGCAATCCGTTCCGCCTTCTTCTTTCCAACACCGTTGACCGTCTGGAGCCGGGCGAGATCCCGTCCGCGAATCGCTTCAATAAGCTGCGCCGCGTTCATTGACCCCAACATCGTGAGCGCCAGACGCGGCCCCACGCCGGATGCAGAATTAAGTCTCAGAAACAGCTGCCGTTCCAGTTCACCCTGAAACCCGAACAGCTCGAGCGCATCCTCGCGACTGACCAACGCAGTGTGGAGCTCCAGCTCCTGGCCCAACGCCGGCAGCGCCTCGAACACCGTTGCCGGGATCAGCAAATCATAAGTCACGCCGCCCGCCGTGCTGATCGCGGCACGGTCGATCTCCTTGTGAACGAGCACGCCGCGGACACGGCTAATCAACGCGTTTCCTCCCTACGCCCCCTCCTCGACCCGTCCCTTCTGGACGATCGAGTGAGCGGCTGCGTAAGATGTGGCAGAGAGCGACCGCTACACCGTCCGCGGTATCGAGAGGCTGAGGCGGCTCGACCAGAGACAGGTGTTGCTGCACCATGAAAGCCACCTGCTCCTTACGAGCAACACCACTGCCGACCACCGCGTTCTTGACCTCTGCCGGCGGGTACTCGGCTACTGGTATTCCGTTGCGGGCTGCGGCGACCAGTATGGCACCTCTGGCCTGCCCGAGCGTCACCGTTGTGCGGACGTTCCGACCATAGAAAACGCCCTCGACGCTTATCACGTCAGGGCGCGTCCGCTCTATAACTTCACACACGCCTTCAAAAATCTCCAGGAGACGCTCAGCCAGCGGGCGGCGCGCAGACGTGCGAATCACCCCACACTCCAGCAGCGATGCCGGGGCATCGTCTCCGCCGACAACCACTCCGTAGCCGGTCACGTGGGTGCCGGGGTCAACGCCGAGAACAATCATATTCTTGCCCCCCACCACCGCGAGCCCGGCGACCCCTGAGGCTGTACCCGGCGTGGCGGCGGATCGCTAGCCGCACCGATTCCCAAACCTCACCCGGCGATCCCCTGACTATCCTGCTCCTGCCAACTCCGCCAGCAGCGCGTCGTCTATGTCCAGATTTGAGTAGACGTGTTGTACATCGTCCTGGTCTTCGAGCGTCTCCAGCAAGGCAATCAGCTTCTCTGCTTCGCGTCCCTCCACGCGAATCGTGGTCTTCGGCAGCATGACGAGCCGGGCCTCGAGAAGATCGATCTTCCGCCGGCGTAGCTCCGCCTCCACAGCATGAAAGCTCGCGGGGTCCGTTGTCACAACGTATGCGTCACCTTCCCGTTGCATATCGTCGGCCCCGGCCTCGAGGGCCGCCTCGAGGGCCGCGACCTCGTCATAGCGACCGGCGTCTATCAGCAATTGACCCTTGCGCTCGAAATTCCAGGCAACCGAACCATCTCGGCCCAAGTTGCCACCTTGCCGCTCGAGAGCCCTGCGGATGTCCGCCACGGTCCGGTTGGTGTTGTCGGTGACCGCCTGCACGAGTATGGCCACGCCCGCTGGACCGTAGCCTTCGTAGGTCACTTCCTCCAGCGAGACGCCCGGTAATTCACCGGTTCCCCGCAGGATGGCCTTTTCTATGTTGTCCTTCGGCATGTTAGCTGCTTTGGCATTGTCGATTGCCGTGCGCAGCCAGGGATTGCCGTCGGGGTCGCCGCCACCCTCGCGGGCAGCCACGGTGACTTCGCGGATCAGCTTCCCGAAAAGCTTGCCTCGCTTATTGTCCTCGGCCGCCTTCTTACGCTTGATCTGCGACCACTTACTGTGGCCGGCCATGGACTGACGCCTCCCGAAAACGTGAGGTGAAACACTCTGCGAGCTGTTCTCGAACGCCGAAAATATAGGCGCGAGCAACGACCTTATCAAATTGCGTCAAACCTATTTCTTTTCTTCCGCCTGTCGAGCCGCCGCCTCTTCCTTGATCTTCTCAGTAATATTCGAAGGTACCTCTTCGTAAGAGACAAATTTCATCTTGTGGCTTCCCCGACCCTGCGTAATCGAGCGGAGAGTCGAAGAGTACTTGTGCAGCTCTGCTAGTGGAACTTGTGCTTTGACCGTCTGCTTTCGCCCCTGCGGCTCCATGCCGAGTATGCGGCCGCGCCGCTGGTTCAGGTCCCCAATGACATCGCCCATGTATTCGTCTGGCACCGTGACGTCGACCTCGTAGATCGGTTCCAGCAGTATCGGGCCCGCCACGGGCGCCACGTTCTTGAAGGCCAGCGAACCGGCGACCTTGAACGCGATATCCGACGAGTCGACCGAATGGTGGGAGCCATCGTAGACCTCTGCACAAAAATCGACCATCGGATAGCCGGCAACTACGCCGCTCGTCATCGCCTCCTGAATGCCTTTGTCGACCGAGGGGACGAACTTGCCCGGGATCACGCCGCCGACGACGCCGTTCTTGAACTCGTAGCCACTTCCGGGAGGCAGCGGACTGAGTCGCACCCAACAATCGCCATACTGGCCGCGGCCGCCGGTTTGCTTCTTATAGCGGCCTTGTCCCTCGGCGGTTTTCGTAATCGTCTCACGATAGGGGATGCGCGGCACTTCCGTCTCGACCTCCACACCATAGCGACGTTTCAACCGCTCGATCGACAGCTCCAGGTGCATCTCGCCTAAACCACGCGCGATCGTCTGTCCCAACTCGGGATCGTAGGCGGCCGAAAAGGTCGGGTCTTCCTCGTGAATCTTATGGAGCCCCGTCGAAACCTTGTCTTCTTCGCCTCGCTTGGCCGAGCGCACCGCCACGGCGATGTCGGCATCCGGGAACTTGATCGCTCCCAAGACCAGCGACGAATTCTCATCGGTCAACGTGTCTCCCGTATGCGTATCACGAAGCTTCGCAACCACCCCGATATCGCCGGCGTGAAGCTCCGGCACCTCGGTACGGTCCTTGCCTTGTGGGATTCCGGGGTGACCCAGCTTCTCCGAACCGCCGCGGCTGCTGTTTTTTGCCGATACACCCGAGGTTACTTTGCCCGAGAAGACGCGAAAATAAGACAGCTCGCCGACGTGTGGTTCCGAGGTCGTCTTGAAGACGAGCGCGGCGAGGGGAGCGTCGTCGATAGCCTTCAACTCGACTTCCCCCTCACCATCCTTCGCTACGATCGGCCCAGCGTCCGCCGGACTTGGCATCAGGTCTGTCACTCGTTCCATCAGCCCGCGCGCGCCGAAGCTCTTCTCCGGCGCAACGCAGACGACGGGATAGATCTCGCCGCTCTTCATCGCCGACTTCAGCGTTTCGACCGCCCGGCTCGGCTCGATCGTTTCCTTTTCGAAGTATTCCTCCATGAGCTCATCATCGGTTGCCGCGATGGCCTCGATCAACTCTTGATACGCCGCAGCCACTTTGTCCTGGAGCTCGGCCGGAACGTCAGCCTCCTTGTACTCGCCTTTTTGCGATTTCGGATCGAACAAGCGGGCCCGGCCGGAAAGCAGGTCCACAACCCCTTTGAGTCCGTCGCCGGAGCCGATGGGGATTTCGAGGGGAACCGCATTCTTTGACAACTGCTCGCGAATCTCGGCCAGCGCTTTCTCAAAGTCCGCGTTCTCTTTATCCATCATCGAAATCGCGAACATCCTCGGGATACCCCGCTCCTCGCAATATCCCCAGACGTTCTCTGTCCCGACCAACACGCCGCTGGTCGCGTCGACGAGGATTACGGCGGCGTCCGCGACTCGCACTCCCGCCTTGGCATCGCCGGCGAAATCCAGGTAGCCGGGAGTGTCAATCAAGTTGAGCTTGGTATCGGACCACACGGCGTGGGCGACTGCCATGCCAATAGAGATCAAATGATCTTTCTCCTCGGCGGTGAAATCGGTTAAGGCCGTGCCTTCTGTGACCGAGCCCTTGCGGTTCGTGACTCCTGCGGAGTAACAGATCGCATCGACCAGCGTGGTCTTGCCGGTTCCGCCGTGGCCGAGGAACACGACGTTGCGGATTGCGTCGGTGGTGACGGTTTTGGCTGACAACTGCGGCCTCCCAGAGTGTGCTCAATGGTTAGACGGACCGCTATCGTATTTTGCGGCTGATACGGAGTCAAGGACGCAGGCCATGGCTAGCGGAGTGCCACCGGGGACGCGCCACTGCCGGTCTCGAGCCAGCCCAGGCAGATGTGAGGGGACGACCGTGGTCGGGTGGGTTCCGGGGTGAGGCTAGTGTCGGACTTCCTGATGGTTGGCCTGGCGGCGCCGGGAAACCTCATCCAGGAAGTTGCGCTCCTCAGGCGTGAGAGATTCCAGGCCATCGGCCGCGATTTTGTCGAGCAGTCGATCCACGACCTCGAGGATCTTTGCCTCCTCATCCGCCGAAGTGGATCGGCTTGCCGGCTTGCGCCGCGGAGCATCACGGCCGCCCGGCACGACAGTAAACTTCCGCATGCGCAGCCGCTTCCGTAGATCCGTCCACCGGGCGTTCAGTTCCCAGCCCTTCTTCAGATAGACGTAGCCGATGACCAAGCCACCGAGATGGGCGAAATGGGCGATGCCGTCGGATGCGCCGGACGTGGCCGAGAAGAAGGCCAGCGCGCCGAGGAAAAGCACCAGGTACTTGGCTTTCACCGGGAAAATCGCGTAGATCCAGATGAGGCTGTCCGGCCAGTTCAGGGCATAGGCCAGCATGATTCCATACACTGCCCCGGACGCGCCGATGATCGTTCCGCCTCCGAAGATCAGCGTGAACAAAGCGCCGCCGACCCCGCAAATCACATAGTACTTGATGAACTCCTTCCCGCCCCAGCGCTCTTCGAGCGGCGGACCGAAGAAGAAGAGCATCAACATGTTGATCAGCACGTGGAAGAAGTTGGCATGGACGAACATGTAAGTGATGATCGTCCACGGTTCCCGCCAAGCCTCTCTTACCGTGAATCCCAGGTAGTCGACGGCGGTCGGGTCCAGCGGGATCGCCTTGCTCCACGTCAGGATGAACATCACGGCGTTGGCCGCCATGAGGCGTTTCACCCACGGGGTGAGTCGATAGCCGAATGGCCGGAAACCAGTTGGATTGGCGAATCTATTCACGTGGCCTGAAGTCTGCTGACGATAGCATCTCAGTTCCCCTAACCCGGATGCCCCGGCCGGGTTCCCTCCGGCGACCGATCCTGCAGTGCCAGCTTGACGATCAAGTCGCACAATCGCTCGAACGGGATGCCGGCCGCCGCGGCTGCTTTGGGTAGCAGACTGGTCGCCGTCATCCCTGGCAACGAGTTTGCCTCCAGACACCAGGGCCGTCCTGCCTGATCCAGCCGGAAGTCGATCCGGCTGTAAGCAGAAAGGCGCAGAATGCGGTGGGCCTTGAGCGCGACCGCCTGCACCTCCTCCCTGCATTCGCCGCTGAGTTGGGCCGGGACCTCGTACTGCGACATACCCCGGGTATACTTGCACTCGTAATCGTAGATTTCGTGGCTCGGCTTGATTTCCACGACGGGCAGTGCCTCGTCGCCGAGGATCCCCACCGCCAACTCACGCCCGGGGATGAATCTCTCGACGATCGGCGGGCCCTCGAAAGCCGCTGCCTGCTCCAGCGCCGCCTCCAGCGCGGCCGGCGCTCGAACCACGCTGACCCCAACGGTAGAGCCCTCCCGCGACGGTTTCACGACGACAGGATAACCGCCCAGCGACCTTTCGACCTGCGCCGCCTCAACATGCCCGGCCAACCAGGCCGGCGTGGCGATGCCCGCTTGAACGAACAGCTCCTTAGAGACGAGCTTGTCCATCGCCAGAGCGCTACCCAAATAGCCGCTACCGGTGTAAGGGATGCCGATCAGATCGAGAAGCGCCTGCAGCCGCCCATCCTCACCCGCGCCGCCGTGTAAGGCTACAAAGACTGCGTCCGTGTCGCGCAGTTCGGGAACTTCATCCAGCGTCTTGACCAGCGGGGCGGCGCCGAACTCGGTCAGGGCGCCGCGTTCGGGAGGCGCCCGACCGATCGAGCCGGCCAGCTCGCCGGTCGTCTCAGCCGAACCCAGCAAGCGGCCGCCGGCCGTGTCGACGCTGACGACCCGATGGCCGTTCGATCTGAGCGCGCGAGCGATCTCGCGTCCCGTCGCCAGCGAGACGTCGCGTTCGGCACTCGTCCCCCCCATCAGCACCGCGATCTTCACGGCCGTCCCCGCCCGCTCAGTACGCGAACCCGGTTAGATAGTGAACCACATCAAATCGCGTGATGATGGCAGCGGGCTCGCCGTTGCGTCGCACGACTACGGCTGGCTGCCCGCCGATCAACTGCTTTGTGACCACCTCGAACTCGGTATCGATGTCCACTATCGGTAGCGCAGCTTCCATCAGCTTGTCCACCGGCGCATCGATGAGGCCAGGGTCCTCAACCAGGCGCGAGAGGAGGGTCGCCTCTGAGACCGATCCGACGCAGTTGCCAGCGTGGATCACCGGTAGCTGCGAGACACTGTTGACTTCGATCAGCTGGAGAGCCGTCCGGACAGATGCAGCCGGCTCAACTGCTATGAGCGTGGGAATGCTACCGGGCTTATCACGAAGCACGGCGTCTATCGACGGGCTGCCTCCGACGATCAGGCGGTTCTCCCGCATCCATTCGTCGTTATAGAGCTTGGACAGATAGCGCTCTCCGGTGTCGCAGAGCAACGAGACGATCAACGCGTTGGGATCGTTCAATTCATGCGCCAAACTCACGGCTACGTGGACGATGAGTCCCGTCGTGCTGCCGACAAACAACCCTTCTTCCCGAGTCAGCCGTCGAGCCATCGCGAACGAATCCCGGTCCTGAACCGCCCGGAAATCATCGACGAGATCGAAATCGAGTGTCGTCGGGATCTTGTCATTACCGGCGCCCTCGACTTTGTAGGGCGCGTAAGGCCCGATCTTGCGCGTTCGATAATAGTCAGCGTAGATCGAACCAAAAGGATCGGCGGTGATGATTTTGATCTGCGGATTCTTCTCCTTCAGGTAGCGTGCCACACCGGTAACCGTGCCGCCTGTGCCGGCCGCGCCGACAAAATGGGTGACGCGGCCGTCCGTCTGCTCCCAGATTTCGGGACCGGTCGTACGATAATGCGCTTCCGGGTTCGCCTCGTTGTAGAACTGGTCGGCCATGATGGCGTTCGGTGTCTCCTCGACGATCCGCCGCGCGACATTCAGGTAGTTGTCAGGATGATCCGGAGGAACTGCTGACGGCGTCGTAATCACTTCGGCACCGAAGGCACGCATCAGCCGGATCTTCTCCTGGCTGAACTTGTCAGGCATCGTGAAGATGCAGCGGTACCCTTTGACGCAGGCAGCGACTGCAAGCCCGACGCCTGTGTTACCCGCGGTTCCCTCGACGATCACACCACCTGGCTTGAGCGTGCCGGCCGCTTCCGCGGCCTCGATCATGGCAATTCCGATTCTGTCCTTCACCGACCCACCCGGGTTCATGAACTCCGCCTTGCCGAACACGGGTGTCACCGCATCGCCAACCACGCGTGTAAGGCGGATTAGCGGGGTCCAGCCGATCACGTCGAGGACTGAATCATACGGTCGTCGGTGCGGCCGCCCTTCAACCTTAGTCATTCTAGTTGCTCTCCCTGGTCACCCGAGGTGACTGACGTTGAAAGCGGACCGGCAGTTTGGCCCAGACTGCCACCGTCTGCTCGCCCTGCAGCGCCGGGTGGTACTCCAGCTGCCTCGCTCCCGTTAGCGCGACCGTATCCAGAACCGCGTGACCGCTCGACTGCTCCAGCTCCACGGAATCGACGGTACCCGCCTCCGTGATGTGGATTCTCAGCACGACTTCCCCTTCGACTCCCTCCTGCCAGAGACCCGCCGGGTAGTGGAATGGCAGGGCCTGGCTCCGGAGCGCTGGCAGGCGTTGGGAAGTCCGAAAGCGGCCCAAGAAACGCTTCAGACCCAGCTGTTCACCAACCGCCGCATAGCCGATTCCCACCGTAACCAGCGCGAGACCCACCAAAAGTAACCGCTTCACGCGCCCCCCGCCTGCCGCTTCAGCTCTGCCAGCAGGGCTAGCGCTTCCAGCGGCGTCATCGCTTCGGGCACCGTGTTCTTGAGCCGTTCGAGCACCGGGTGTACGGCCGGCTGGAACAGCGATAGCTGTGCACGGTCGGCCGAGCCGGGTAGCCGTCCCCGCCTTCCCAACTCCGGTCCCGACCCGACCGCCAAGTCTTCGAGATCGCGCAAAATTTCCCGCGCCCGCTCAATGACCTCCTCCGGCAAGCCCGCCAGGCGCGCCACCTGCACACCGTAGGAACGGTCGGCTCCGCCGGGCTCCAAGCGTCGTAGGAATACGATCTCGTCTCCAACTTCCTTTACCACGACATTGTAGGCCGCCGCCGACGGCAGCAGATCGGCGATCTGAGTCAGTTCGTGGTAATGCGTTGCGAAAATCGTCTTGGCCCCGATCCGCTCGTGTATGTGCTCGGTTACCGACCAGGCAATCGCGACGCCGTCATACGTCGATGTTCCGCGGCCGATCTCGTCGAGCAGAACTAAGCTGCGCTCAGTCGCGCCGTGGAGTATCGCCGCCGTTTCGATCATCTCTACCATGAAGGTACTGTGACCTTGCGCCAGATTGTCGGACGCTCCGACGCGGGTGAAGATCCGATCGACGACACCCACCTCAGCTGCATCCGCCGGTACGAAAGACCCCATTTGAGCCATAAGCGCAATCAGGCCGACTTGACGGAGAATCGTCGACTTGCCGGCCATGTTGGGGCCCGTCAAGATGATCACGCGCTCGTTACCATCAAGCCGGATATCGTTCGGCACGAATTGCTCTCGCGGCATCATCCGCTCGACCACGGGGTGCCGGCTGCCGCGAACTTCGATGCGGTCTTCCCGGTCGACTATCGGTCGGACGTAGCCGTTGCGCTCTGCGCAATCGGCCAAACCCGCATATACATCTAAGATGGCGATACGGCCGGCGAGGTCCTGCAGACGCTTCACCTCCAGAGCGATGCCGTCCCTCACTTCCTGGAAGATCGTCTGCTCCAGTTCGCCGATCCGCTCCTCCGCGCTCAAGACCTTTGATTCCCAGTCCTTGAGTTCGGGGGTGATGAAGCGCTCAGCGTTGGTCAGCGTTTGGCGGCGCTCGTAGTTGGCCGGGACCTTGGCCAGATTCGGCTTGCTAACCTCGATGTAGTACCCGAAGACCCGGTTGTAGCCGACTTTCAGCGACGTTATCCCGGTTAGTTCGCGCTCGCGACCCTGAAGTTCAGCGATCCAGCTGACTGCGCCCTCGCGCAGCGAGCGCAGCTCGTCGAGGTCCGGCGAATAGCCCGCTCGCACGACTCCACCGTCCGCGATGGAGGCCGGCGCCTCCGGATCGATGGCGCGCCCGATCAGGTCTGCGACGTCGGCCACCGGGTCCAGTCCGGCGATTACGCGTCGCAGGCCTTCGCTCGTCGGCTCAGCCAACGCGTCCCTAGCGCCTGGAACCTGAAGGAGCGATTTGGCCAGGGCGAGCAGGTCGCGAGGTGTAGTGCGTCTTGCCGCGACCCGCCCCGCTAACCGCTCGAGGTCACGCACCGCGCGCAGTGCCTCTCGCAGCTGCCTGCGGCGGATGCGGTCATCAAACAACTCGGCTACGGCGTCCAGACGCTCCTGGATCTCGCGCGGCTCAGTCAACGGTCGCAGCAGCCAGCCGCGAAGCAGGCGCGTTCCCATCGGCGTGAGTGTAGTGTCGATGATGTCGAGGAGGGTGGTGCCTGCTGAGTCAGGACGTAGCGGTCGGACGATCTCCAAGTTACGCCGCGTCATCTCGTCCATGTGAACGAACGAGGCGGCCCGTTCCGCCGTCGGTGGCCGAAACTGATTTCCTCCGTCAGGCTGAAGCTCCAGTAAATAACCCAGCAGGGCGCCCGCGGCTCGGGCGGCCGGCTCGTCACCGGTCTCCGTCAAACCGAGGCTACCCAGGCTCTTGATCTTGAAGTGTCGGCGGATTTGCTCTGCAGCGATCTCTGCGTCGAAGCACCACTCGTCGCGGAAGGCACAGAGACGCTCGTCGCCGATCCAGGAGTGTCGAGCGGCCGGGTTGGCCTCCCAAGAGCGTGGGAGCAGCAGCTCACGCGCATCCAGGCGATCCAACTCGGAAGCCAGCTCGGACCGTGCAACAGCCGAACACGCGAACTCGCCGGTGGAGACATCGGCCCACGCCAAACCGACGAGATCAGCTTCGGGGCTGCCGGCAACCGCGGCCAAGAAGTTATTCTGCCCGGCGGCCAGCAGCTCCTCCGAGAGTATGGCACCTGGAGTGACAGTCTCGACCACCTCACGCCGAACCAAGCCCTGGGCCTGCGCGGCGGGCTCGACCTGCTGACAGATGGCAACGCGGCGACCCAACTGGATCAACCGCTGCACATACTCTTGCGCTGCCTTCAGCGGCACGCCGGCAAGCGGCACCTCGGCTGCCTCTCCGTTATTACGTGATGTAAGGGTCAGGTTGAGTAGTCGGGAGGCCTCTTCGGCATCCTCGTAGAACATCTCGTAGAAGTCGCCGACTTGGAAGAAGAGGATCGCATCGGGATAGCGACCCTTCATTTCAAGGTACTGGCGCATCAGCGGCGTCTCTGCGCCCTTCCGCATCTACTCCCTACCTCCGGGACCCTCGGTCTGCGAAACGAGAAACGGCGAGTGGCCCGCTTGGGTCAAGCGTTGCAGCAGTGATTCCGCTTCCGCCCCGGCCAGGCGGCGTCCGACGCGCACACGAAAAAGCGGATCACGGGTCGTCGCGTTGAGGACCCACGCATCGAAGCCCTGGCCCAGCAGTTTCCGAGCTAGATCCTGAGCCGACGACTCATCCCGGAAAGCCGCGACCTGAACGGTGTAAGATCGCTCGGTCGCACGGCATTTCACTTGCTCCTCCTGCAAGGCGGCGTGAAGCAGGGTATCACCGGGAGCCAGCTCGGCCAGACCTTGACCGGCGGCCTCGCACGCCCGTCTGGCATCTCCATTCCCTCGCGCTGCCCGGGAGATCCAGAGCAATGCCGTTGGACCGTGCTCGCTGGTGGGATAGTCACGCCGCAGACGCCAGAAATACTCGATCGCACCCGAGTGATCGTCCACGGCATACTTGTACTGGCCGAGACGCAATAGCGCGTCGTCGGCATACTGCGTCGAGGAGCCCTCGATCGTCACGCGCAGATAATGCAGCTCCGCCTCAGCGCCGTCATCGGCTAGCCGCCCAGCCAGCAACCAGGCGCGTGCCTGCAGATCCAGCGGAGCCGCTGCCCCGTGGTCACTTTCCCAGCGCGCCAGCGCCAGCCGTGCTTCGCTGGCTTCGCCGCGATCCGCAAGTCGCTCGGCCTGTTCCAACAGCGACACACCCTGTGCCGCCGCGGTCGAGAAACTCACAAGCAGCAGTCCGCACAACAGAGCGCCTCTTATCATGTCACCTGCCCGTCCGCCCACGTCCACCTCCACTTCCGGCCGACCCGGCCGCCGGCTTAGCCGCAGCCGTGGCCATTCGCAACAGCGCCTCCTCGAGCGCAGCGCGGTCCGACAAACCGCCTGATTTAATCAGCCGATCAGCACGTAGCAGATCGGCCAGTGCTTCTTCGATCTCCTCAGCCGTCCAGCGCCGCGTCTGCTGAAGGTACGTTCGGATCTTCCACTTCAAATTCCCGTAGCTGCCATCCCGTTTGAGCACCCGAGCCAGCACGTTCTCACCTTCTCCGGCCAACCCGACCCTGATCAGCGCCTCCGCTAGCGAACCGATCAATCCAACGGCGCTCTCGCCGGAATCGAGCAGCGCGGGCAGCTCGCTCAGCGCTGAGCCCAAGCTGCGCTCCGCGACCTTGTCGATCCAACCCCAGCGATCCACCTGCGGCAGTGCACCCACCGCCGTCCGCACATCTTCGAGCCCGATTCGCTTCTGCGGTTCTACGTACGTCACCAGTTTCTCGAGTTCGCTGGCGAGCACGCCCAAGTGAGGCCCGATACCAGTGGCGAGCAGTTGGGCGGCTGGCATCTCGATCTCCACGCCGTGAAGCTCCCTTGCCCGCTTTGCCAGCCAGCCGGCCAACTCCGAGGATCGGGGCGCGCGAAGCGAAACCGTCGCGCAATGCTTGCGGAGCACCTCGTAGAACTTCGCCTTCGATCCGCGGGGTATCTGCGCCGCAATGATCAAGGCCCGCCCCGGTGTAGCCTGGCGTACGGCCTCCTCGACGACCGCTCGCGTTTTGACCGTTAGGCCCTGCGCCGCGCGGATCACGATGACCCGGTGCGCAGACAGCATCGGCGGCGTTTGCAGCAGCGCGGCGAGCGCCGCCGGATCCGCCTCGTTACCGTCTAGTTGATCGAGGTCGAAGTCCGTCGAGCCGCCCTCGAGATGAGCGCGGACGAGCAGGGCGATCGCCTCATCCTGAAGAAAGGGATCGTCGGTTTTAAGGAAAAAGCCGCCGCCACGCTTCCCCTGCGACAATCTGTCGCCGAGCTGGTCGAACGTCAGCTCTCCCATACCCAAGTATTGACCAGAGGATCTGGGGGTGTCAACACGGCAGACCCGCTAAAAGAGCTATTCCGGCGTTACTTCTGCAGGCTCACGCGGCTCGATCGCCGGCCGCAGGGGTGCGCGGAACAGGGATAAGCGGCCATCGGGCCGACTCAGAAAGGGATCGGCACCGGGATCCGGCACCTCGAGTAAGCGGGGGTTCGGAGCGAAGCGCGGACTTGCCCCCCAGAGCGCGGTGCTGCCTGCCCCGGCGTCAGGCGACTCCACCACAACCGGCGGCAACTCCACCGCACCCGAGCCCGGCAAGACGACGAACAGCGCCGCCAGCCCGACCAGCGCCGCCGCCGCCAACCCGGCAGCTCTCAGGCTACCCGCCTGTGAAACCGGTGGATTCGAAAGCGGTTTGCGGTCACGGAGCCGGTATTGCACAGGCGCGGAGCAGTCTGCGCAAGGCTCCGGTGGATCAAGCTGCCGTACCAGGTTCAGCCCGCGGCGCATGACCCGATCGTAATCCGCGCACGATGGGCAGGTGAGCAGGTGTTCGCAGTAGCAGTGCAGGGCATTTTCCTCGAAGTTGCGGTCGAGGAAGTCAGAGTAGTCTGCTAGAAACTCTTCACAGTCCATGTGTCTCATACCTCGAGGCCGAATCCTGACGACTCCCGCCTGAGAATGCGTAGGTGCTTGTTGTACGCGCCAGCGCTGTCTGAGTTCCACCGTCCAAGCAGCCGGATATCCGGGGCCAAAAAAGAGGCGGGTGCCGACCCATGCCAGGGCCGGCACCCGCTCGTCGGGTCCAGAAACCTCGCAGCCTAACGAAGCATCGGAGCGATGATCTGCGCGAAGTTGTTGCGGGCCCGGTTCAGTCGCGATTTGACCGTGCCCAGGTTGACTCCGGTTATCTCCGAGATCTCCTCGTACGTCTTGCCTTCCATCTCACGAAGCACGAATACCGCCCGGTGATGCTCAGGAAGCTGTTCCACCGCCCGTTCGACCATGTCCCGCAGGTGCCGCTTCCGAAACAGATCATCCGGCCGGTACGAGGGATCCTCCCACTGCAGAGGCCGATGATCGGCCTCCCAGTTCTTCTTGATCGTCTGGAACAACACCAGCGGGTTTCGAGATCGATTACGGAGCTCGTTCTTCGCCAGGTTGCTGGCGATCGTGTAAATCCAGGTCGAAAACTTCTTCGTCTGGTCAAATCGATGCAGATGCCGGTAAACCCGAATAAAGGTCTCCTGCACCAGGTCCTCTGCACGGTCCCGGTCACCGATCGTCCGGTATATGAAGTTGAGCAGCCGCGACTGGTAGCGGCGGACCAGCTCTGGAAATGCCAGTCCATTCCCCTCCAGGAAGCGCGCCACTAAGTCGTTGTCCGGAGCATCGGCCAACGCGACCTCGGGCGCCAGATCGGCGCTTTCTGTAGCCAAACGTACCATATCTTCCTGAAGACCTCCTAGCTCCGACGCCGAGTACTGCCCCGCCTCCCGATCCAGAACTGCCACACCGCTCAGTCCGTCTTGCTCTATCATGCGTCGGATCCCCCTTTCTTGACCTCACCACCCACATTGCACGTTCTATTCCGACGCTGGCGCGGCCGCCACTCAGGCCGGCCTACTGACTCTAACTGTATGTTTCCCAGACCTTTACGGCTTTCGCAGCTCGAGTCGGCCTCCGGTTGAGGCCGCGGAGACTGGCTAAAAAGATTTCAGTACTTATGTCCGGCGCCTCACCTATTTTCGGCCAGAATTGCCGCACCAGTGTTCAGCTGTCGTGGTGCGGGTGAGCCGGGCTCTCTGCGGTCACCGCATCCCCCGTCTCTACAATAATAGACGTTCTTGACCGCCTGAGGGTTTCCCGGCCCCATTCCATCAGCCGCGGCGCGGCGTTGGACCTGGCAGCCGGTCCGCCCATCCAAAATAACCGAAAGTATACCGAAAATCGAGGGCCGGCGAACTCTGGAGGTCGGTTCAGACCGTGGCCCGGGCGCCACAGCGCGGCGGCAGCTTCAGCGGGAAGCCGGCCTAGCACTCCGGCAATGATACGGCGAGCCCGCCTTCACTGGTTTCCTTGTACTCGCGTCGCATGTCGTCTCCGGTTCGCTTCATCACCCGGATGACGCGGTCGAGGCTCACCACGGGGTCGACCACGGAATGGAGGGAGAGCTGGGCGGCGCTCCAGGCCTTAGCCACGCCCATGGCGTTGCGCTCGATGCAAGGGGCCTGGACGAGGCCTTTCATCGGGTCGCAGGTCAGTCCGAGGTTGTGCTCGATGGCGATCTCAGCGGCGTTTTCAACCTGGCGCACGTCGCCGCCGAGTATCTGGCAGAGGGCGGCAGCGGCCATTGCCGTCGCCGTTCCCACCTCTCCCTGGCAGCCGACTTCAGCGCCGGAGATACTGGCATGGGTCTTCACGAGCATCCCCACGGCGCCGGCGGTGGCGAGAGCATTGCGCAGGGTCGCGCGCTCGAGATCCAGCCGCTCGGCGATCTCGACCAAGACGCCGGGCACGATACCGGCGGCTCCATTGGTGGGCGCGGTGACCACGCGACCACCGGCCGCGTTCTCTTCGTTGACGGCGAAGGCGTACGCCTGGGCCCGGGCCACAGGCGCGTAAGCTGCCTCGACGCGACCGCTCTCCAAGCGGCTGAGCATCTCGGGGGCCCGGCGTTTCACTCCCAGACCTCCCGGCAGGTCGCCTCGCGTGCTGAGACCGCGCGCGATGCAGGATTTGAAGGCCTCCCAAACGCGGTCCAGGCCAGCGAGCGTCTCTCCCGGACTTGTCTCCCAACCCGATTCGTTGGCCAGGATGACGTCGCCTAACGTGCCGCCCAGCCGGCTGGCCACAGCGACGAGGGACTCGCAATCGTGGAAAGCATGGCGTGGAGCCGTTTTTGGAGCAGCCCAGAACTCGCGACCTTCATCTTCGGCAAGCCGGACAAAACCACCGCCCACCGAGCACCAGGTCTGTTCGAATACGACCTGTTTCCCCCTGAAAGCCCGGAACACCGCGGTGTTCGGGTGCGGCAGCGTTTCGTCTCGATACTCGATGTACTTTAAGAAACGGACGGCGTTGGGCTGAACTCGCGTTGTACCGTCACCCCAGGGTACGTTTGGATCGGCGGCGAGGATGTCGGGCAGTGCGTGAAACGCGTCGATGTCACAGGTCTCGGGTTCCCAGCCGTGGAGACCCGCCATTACGGCCATATCGGTGCAATGGCCACGACCCGTCGCGCTGAGCGAGCCCTTTAGATTCACTTCGACGCGTTCCGGAATCAGGCCTCGCTCGAGGCACGCCTTGCGAAAGAACCTTGCGGCCCGCATCGGGCCGACGGTATGGCTCGAGCTGGGTCCAAGCCCAATACGAAATACGTCCAGCAAGCGGACCGTGATCGGCTCGCCCATTGTAGGGTGGCGCTTAGCCCTCGAGTGGACGGCCATAGATGTCGCGCATCTCGACTGCGCCTAGCGCTTCGAGCTCTGCTGTGAAATCGCGAACCGGCCCAACGATCACTATCGTTGCGCGCTCGACGTCGAGCAGCCGTTCCGCCACGCGTTCCACATCGGATCGGGTTACCGCCCTCACGAATTCGCTGAACTTTTCCCAATAGTCATCTGGCAAGCCGTAGATCACCTGCTGAGCCACACGACCAGAGACCTGCCCGACTGTTTCGAATAGGCGTGGTAACGAGAGGGTGAGGGCATTGATCGCCAACTCGAGTTCCTCTGCACTCGGTGGCTCGGTCTTCATTCGCTCCATCTCGCCCAATATCTCGCGTACCGCGCTCGCACTGGCCCGTGCATCCACGGCCGTCCCCGTGTAGTACGGACCCCGAAGCTTCCGCGCGTCAAAGCGCGATGAAGCACCGTAGGTCCAGCCTTTGTCCTCGCGGAGATTCATGTTGATTCGCGAGCTGAACAGACCGCCGAGAATCGCGTTCATGACTATCACGGCCGGGTAATCAGGGTCGAGTCGCGAGATCCCAATACCGCCGATCCGCAACTCCGACTGCGGCCCGTCCCAGGGAATCGCCCAGAGGCGACGCGTGGTGGCCGGCTGCGGGTCGTCGAGCGCTTCGGCCGGAGTGCTCTCTCCTTGCCAACCGCCGAAAGCCCGCTCCAGCCGCGCTTCCAGCTCAGCTGCGCCGGGCAGATCACCGACCAGAATCAAGGTCGCGCTGCCCGGACGATAGTAGTTGGAGTGGTAATCCCGCAGAACATCCCTGTCGATGGCGCGGACCGTGTCCTCGACACCTCCAGTCCGCATGCCGTACGGGTGCTCCCCGAAGTTGACTTCGTTCCACCGGAGGCTGGCGACGACGCGCGGCTCATCTAATCCGCTGGCGATCTCGTCCAACCGCTCTTCCTTCAGGCGGCCAATCTCGTTTGCCTCGAACGCCGGTTGGGTCACGATTTCGGCAAGCAGATCGAAGGCCGCGTCCTGAACCCGGCTCAGGAAGTCGAGGCTGAGCACCGTTGAATCGTGATTCACATCCAGGCTGAAGCGCGCGCCCAGATGGTCGAGCGCCGCCGCCACATCTCCTGCCGAGCGTTCCGCCGTCCCTTCGGTCAACGCGCGAGCGACCATCAGCGCAGTTCCTGAACGGCCGCCCGGGTCAGAGGTCGCGCCATTTCCTAAGACCAGGCGCGCCGATACCTCCGGTAGATTATCGTGACGAATCGTGAGCACCTGAACGCCATTGCTCAGCCTGAAGCGCCTGAATGCGGGTAGCTGGATCCGCGGCGCGGGGCCAGGCGGCGGACGCCGTTCCCGGTCTAGCTTCTGCCCGGCCCTCACTTGCTCTCTCCATTTGCTCGCTGCGGTAACACGTGCAGCGTCGCGCGGCGTTCGGGCAAGAACCAGCGCTCGGCCACTTCGACCATCGCATCGGTTGTGACTTCCTGCACACGGCCGAAGATCTCGTTGATATACTCCGGCCGGCCCAAGAATGTCGCGGCAGTGGCCAGGGCGTCGGAGCGACTGCCTACTCCATCCAAGGCGTTGACCAGAGAGCGAAGCGCGCGGTTCACTCCACCCTCCGCTTCGCGTACGGTCAGTTCGCCCGCGCGAACATCATCGATCACCTCGAGGATCGCCGACTCCAGCGTCAAGGCCTCGACACCCGGTCGCGCCGTCGCCACGATGAACGAAAGACCGCAGTCCTCGGTCGGCCATACATGGGCTGAGACGTCCTGGGCTATTCGCTCTTCGTAGACGAGCTTGCGATAGAGCCGGGAGCTTTTTCCATCCGCCAGCAAATACGACAGAACGTCTGCCGCCTCGAAGCCCGGCTGGCCAAGGGCCGGTGAATGGTGGAAGATGTAAACCCGCGGAAACTGCACGTTGTCGTAGATCTCGTTCCGGACGGCTTCGCTGGGAGCAACTTCCGGAGCCGTGACTTGCCGGGCGCCAGGTCCGCGATCGATCTCGCCGAAGTAGCGGTCCGACAACTCGAACGCACGGTCGACATCGACGTCACCAGCCAAGACCAGCACGGCGTTGTCCGGCGCGTAGTAAGTTCGGAAAAACTCTTTAACATCAGCGAGGCTGGCTGCGTCCAGGTCTTCCATGAAACCGATCGTCGGATGCCTGTAAGGATGCCCCTCCGGGTAAGCCATTCGTAGGATCGTTTCCATCGCCAGTCCATACGGCCGGTTTTCATACGATTGGCGACGCTCGTTCTTCACTACATCCCGCTGATTGTCCAGCTTCTCCTGCGTGATAGCGGACTCGAAGAACCCAAGACGGTCCGATTCCAACCAGAGCCCCAGCTCCAGCTCGTTGGCGGGGAGCGTCTCGAAGTAGTTCGTCCGATCGAACCAGGTACTACCATTCAGAGTGCCGCCAGCATCCTGCACGAACCTGAAATGCGCATCGTTGACGACGTGCTCGGACCCCTGGAACATCAGATGCTCGAACAAGTGAGCGAACCCGGTACGGCCTTTCCGCTCGTGCTTTGACCCCACGTGGTACATGATATGAACGGACACGACCGGACTCGTATGATCCTGCTGCACGATCACTCGCAGACCATTGTCCAGCGTCCGCTCCGCCAGCTCGAACCGCGGAACGCCGTTAGCCGCTGCTTGTTTGGAAACCATCTATCCCCTTCTGTTCATCGCCCGACCGCACGCCGATACTAAAAGCCCCTCACGACGGAGGGGCTGGCACCGCGGAGGGGAGCCGTAAGCCGAGTTCTGTTCGTTGGGCCATTTGTCTCGGACACCGGTCGCCCGGCGTCTCGCGCGGCCTACCCGGGGATGACTGCGCGGCGGGCCACCGCTCTGCCCCTGCTTGGCCTTGCTCCGGGTGGGGTTTGCCGTGCCCCGGCGGTTACCCGCACGGGCGGTGGGCTCTTACCCCACCGTTTCACCCTTACCGACAACCGAGCACCCAAGGGCGCACGATCGCAGGCGGTCTTTTCTCTGTGGCACTTTCCGTCGGCTTTCGCCGCCCGGGCGTTACCCGGCACCCTGCCCTCTGGAGCTCGGACTTTCCTCGAACCGCGCACCCTCGCGAGTGCCGGTCCGCGGCCCTTCGCTCCCCTCGCGGCCTTCGCAATATCACGGCCGCAACAGGCCTGGGTCAAGGTTACGGCGCCACAAACCTTGCATTTCCCCGCGTTCCTGTAGAATCTTTTGCGCAGCCGCCGGGGGATCGGCGGTGCGGTCAACCGGGCAGCTGCGGCTGCTACCCCAACATTGGTAATGTGAATGACAATTACTACGCCTCAGATCGAGCCGCTCGAATTCACGCCCGAGGTCGCTGCGGCGACCGCCCCGATCTATGAGCGGATCAAGGACCTGGTTCCCGAGTTCGAGTGGCGATTGCAAGCGCCCTTGATCCACGAGATCCTGCGGCTGAAAAGAGAAGTGGGAGCGGTGATACTGGCCCACAACTACCAGGTGCCGCAGATCTTTTACGGCATCGCCGATTTCACCGGCGACTCCCTGGGCTTGTCGCAGGCGGCGATGGAGGTGGAGGAGGAGACGATCGTTTTCTGCGGTGTCCACTTCATGGCGGAGACCGCCAAGATCCTCAACCCCAGCAAGACGGTGTTGATCCCAGAGCCCGAGGCCGGTTGCTCGTTGAGCGAGAGCATCACGGTCGACGACGTGCGGCTGCTGAAGCAGAGCTACCCGGGCGTTCCCGTGGTGACGTACGTCAATACACCGGCGGCGATCAAGGCCGAGTCGGACATCTGCTGCACTTCCGCCAACGCCCGCAAGGTGGTGGAGTCGCTTGGCGCAAAGAAGGTGATCTTTCTGCCGGATGAGTACCTCGCGCGAAACGTGCAAAAGGAGACTGATGTCGAGATCATAGCCTGGAAAGGCCGCTGCATAGTACACGAGCAGTTCACGGTGGCCGAGCTACGCGCTTACCGTGAGCAGTTCCCGGGGCTCCTGATCCTCGCCCACCCCGAGTGTTCGCCAGATGTCTGTGATGAGGCGGATTTCGTCGGCTCGACGACGGCGATGACCCGTTACGTCGATGGCACGAACGCCGATCGGATTCTGCTGGTCACCGAGTGCTCGATGTCGGACAACGTGCAGGAGGCCCATCCGGACAAGGAGATGGTCCGGCCCTGCAGCCTTTGCCCGCACATGAAGAAGATCACGCTGGAGAACACGGTGGCCTCCCTGCGCCACCGCCAATACGAGGTCGACGTGCCGCCGGAGGTGCGGCAGCGCGCCCATCTGGCGCTATCACGCATGCTGGAGATCGGCCGGGACGACTGACTACTTCGCCAGCCGCGGCGTTCGAAGTCGGTTGGCTGGTGGAGGTAGAAGGCGCGCCCGGGAGGATTTGAACCCCCAACCCCTGGGTCCGAAGCCCAGTGCTCTGTCCAGTTGAGCTACGGGCGCGCAGAACTCGGACGCGGGACCTGGAATCTCTCCCAAAGCCCGGCCCGGATCAAGCGCCTTCAGGCGATGGCGCTCAGCCCCGTTATTGCCTCGCCGACGATGAGTCCGTGGATGTCGTGGGTACCCTCATAAGTGTAAACGGACTCGAGGTTGGCCATGTGCCGCATCGATTCGTACTCCACCAGAATCCCATTCGCCCCTAGCAGCCTCCGCGCCTCACGCGCCGCCTCACATGCGACGTTCACGTTGTTGCGCTTGGCCAGTGAGACCTGGGTGTGCCGTAAGACCCCACGGTCTTTCAGACGGCCGAGGTGAATGGCAAGCAGTTGCGCCTTGGTGATCTCGGTCACCATCTCGACAAGCCGGATCTGCTGTATCTGGAAGGCGCCAATCGGGCGATTGAATTGCTGACGATTCTTCGCATAGCTAAGCGCCTCTGAGTAGCAGGCCATCGCTGCACCGACCGCGCCCCAGGCGATCCCGTACCGCGCCTGGTTCAGGCACATCAGCGCGCTCTTCAGTCCTGCCGAGCCCGGCAGCAGATTGGCATCCGGCACGCGCACATCCTGGAGCGAGATTTCGCTTGTATCGGAGGCCAATAGGGATAGTTTGCCGTGTTGGTCCTTGGCGACGAAACCATCGCGTTCCGTTTCCACGATGAAACCGCGGATCGATGCCTGATCGTCCAGGGCACCGGTCTTCGCCCAGATGATGGACACATCGGCCAGCGAGCCGTTAGTTATCCACATCTTTGTGCCGTTGAGCACCCAATCCTTCCCGTCCTTTACGGCACGGGTCGTCAATCCGCCGGGGTCCGATCCGTGATCGGGTTCCGTCAGCCCGAAGCAGCCGATCGCCTCCGCCTGAGCCAACCTCGGCAGCCACTCTTGCCTCTGTGACTCATTCCCAAACTCGAGGATCGGGTACATGACAAGGGCGCTCTGAACACTCGCGAAAGATCTGACGCCAGAATCACCTCGTTCCAGCTCCTGCATGATCAGCCCGTAGGCAACGTTGTTTAGGTCGGCACAACCATACTTCTCCGGCATGTTCGCGCCGAAGACTCCCAAATCCGCCATCTGCGGAACTAGTTCGCGCGGGAAGCGCCGCTCAACATACGATTCGCGAATCACCGGTAGCAGCTCCTGGTCGACCCAGGCGCGAATCGTGTCGCGGACCGCTCGTTCCTCCTCGGACAGGAGGGAGTCTGTATCGCAGAAGTCTACACCTTCGAACCTTGCCACTTTTCGGCTTCCTTGTCGCTGGAGTTACTCGGGTTGGCAGGGTTGGACCCCGTCAAACTCGCTGGACGGAACTTATCCCACCGGCTGCATACTGGTCAAACTTACGGCGGTTGGCCGGCCTAGCGCGCTGCTCCACCGGTTGGCGGCACGGCGACTCCGCCGCGAGCGCGGTAATAGCCCTGCACGACGGACATGGCGATCCGGCTAGTCAAGAGGTAGGTCATCGCCAGCATGAGGAAATAGAACGGCAGGAAGCGAGAGGAGGGGTGTACCCACAGGTAGAGGTAGCCGGCCACCCCGAGGCTAGCGGTGATGCCGACGAGGCGAGCCCAAACGGTTCCCCGGCGCCTGACCTTGTCGCGACAGGAAGGGCACCACAGATATCGATCGAGGTCGCTGGCCGGGTAGATTTGTGCACAGCTGCGACAACTCGACTCGCTGCTCCCAAACCTCACTTATAGCTCCTTCAGAATCCTGTCCGTGAACTCGCGCGTCGTCGCTTTACCACCCAGATCGCGTGTGCGCGTCTCGCTCTTCAAGGCGGTAACCACCGCCTTGCGGGCTCGGGCGGCTGCCTCGTCCTGCTCCAGATGCTCCAACAGCAAGCATCCCGCCAGGATTACCGCTGACGGGTTTGCGATGCCTTTCCCCGCAATGTCAGGCGCCGAACCGTGTACCGCTTCGAACATCGCCTCTTGCTTGCCGATGTTCGCACCCGGGGCCAGTCCCAAGCCGCCGATCAGTCCGGAGGCTTCATCCGAGAGGATGTCTCCAAACATGTTCTCGGTGACTATGATATCGAACTGGTAAGGATTAACCACCAGTTGCATGGCCGTGTTGTCGACTATGCGATCCTCGAACTCGACGCGTCCCTCATAATCCTTGGCAAGCTTTCGTCCAACATCGAGAAAGAGCCCCTGCGTGCACTTAAGTATGTTGGCCTTGTGCACGAGGGTCACCTTGCGGCGCCCGTTGGCGATGGCGTACTCGAAGGCGAAACGCGCAATGCGCTCAGCTCCGAAACGCGTCACGATCATGACCGATTCGGCCGCTGCCTGAGGGTCATTGTCCATGCCGATGAAATGCTCGACCCCGACATAGAGCCCTTCCGTATTCTCACGGATCACGACGATGTCGATGTCTTCGTATCGACCACCCGACATCAGCGTCCGCGCCGGTCGCACGTTGGCGTAGAGATCGAACCGCTTTCGCAAAGCCACGTTGATCGAACGGAAGCCCTCGCCGACCGGCGTGGTCAACGGTCCCTTCAGAGCGATCCTGTTGCGCTTGATCGACTCGATCGTCTGATCGGGCAACGGGCCAAGCCCCTTATCAACTGCCGCCATTCCGGCCAGTTGACGCTCCCATTCCAATTGGCAGCCCGCCGCCTCCAGCACACGAACCGCACTGTCGATGATCTCGGGCCCAATCCCGTCACCTGGTATTAGAGTTACGGTTCGACGCACGCTGCGCCTCCTCTACGGGGTCTGTATCTCAGGGACTGACCTGGGCGGCAAACGCCTGGGCAAGCAGCGCGAGGGCGCCAGGCGCCGCGGGCGGCTGATCGCTCGAACCCCGCACGTGTCCGTACCAAAGAACGGTGCCGGCCCGCGCATCCAGCAGGAAGGTGCGAAGGGCCAGGCGGCTATTCTCCCCTTCTTCGGCTTGCTCGTAGACAATTTCGAGCGGTAGTACGGCATAGCGCGTGTCGAACAAGGCAGCCAGCTTGCGAATCTCGCCGTAGAGCGGGTCGCGCACGTGCCGGGCCTTTTCTCCCTGACTGCGCAATTCGTCAGCGGCCAGCATTTGCGGATTCACCCCGATGCTCGGCCTTCGCCTCAGTGCCTCCGTCTGCCGGTCCGGCGTGACCCAGATGGCCCGACCGCCCTGTTCTGCCAGCGCGAAGCTGATCTCCACGTCGGCCTGCCGGGCCGCAGCGCGAGCGCTTTCCGCACCTCCTACCCAGCCCCCGGGTACTGCCCGCACGTACTGCACCGGCAACACCAGAACCGTCTGACCGCTCAACATCCCGAATCCGGGAGCCGGCAGCGGTTCCTCGCTACCGCCTTTGCAGGCGGCGGCGAATCCAACCGCGAGGCACGCCCCAAGAAATCGCCGGCCGCCCCAAGTAGCCCTACCGATCACGATTCTTCCTCCTCCCCATCCTTGGTCAGCCCAGCTGGCCCGCATCGACGCGAATGACCTGCCCGGTGATTTGCCTGGCCATCTCAGAACAGAGGAACAGGATGACCTGCGCGATATCCGCCGCATCGGGCAGCCTGCGCAAGGCTGCCCGCTGTAATGAATCATTGATCACTTGTTCGGGGACATCCGCCAGCATCTCCGTTCGCACATAACCGGGCGCGATTCCGTTCACGTTCACATTGGAAGGACCGAGCTCGGCGGCGGCCGAGCGCGTCAAACCAACGAGACCCGCCTTCGAAGCGGCATAGTTAGCGACCCCAAAGCCAGCATTGAACGCGTGGATCGATGACACGTTGACGATCTTGCCTTGCCGCTGTGACTTGAAGGTCGGCGCCACCGCCCTGATCATGTTGAAGGCACCCGTCAGGTTCACGTCGAGAACCTCTCCCCACTGCTCATCCGTCATGTTCCACAGCGGTGCCGAGCGGTGAACGCCCGCCGCATTCACAAGAAAGTGAACGCCACCCAGATCGCTTTGCACTGATTCGATGAACGCGTTGACGGCCGCCGCATCTCGAACGTCCACACGTTGGGACAGGACTTTTACTTCCAGCTGTTGCAGCTCTTGTTCGAGTTCAGCGGCTTGTTCGGCGACCGAGCGTCCGGGTAGATCATGCCAATTAAACGCCACGTTCGTGCCGCATCGCGCAAACTCGACCGCGGTCCGCCGACCGATGCCGGTCGCGCCGCCGCTGACGATCGCCGTACGTCCCCGCAAGCCCCCAAGGTAGCCGGCCGGCTGTGGTTGCGTCTCCTCACCGACTTCCTCCAACAACGCTTCAACCGCCTGGCCGGCGCTGGACGCCTCAGGTGCCGCATCGAATTCGTGGTTGTTGCCGAGATTCTCGGAACTCACAACAGCGATCGCCTCGCTTCGGGAAGCCGGCCAGGCTGTGTCAGTGAGTGCATGATAGTGGATCAACCAGTCCGGCAGCAACCGAACGTCACTCAGTTGCCAACAGCCGGGCGCCAGCCCGGATCTCGTGATGCGAGATGCTCGACAGCGCCGCATACCGGTATTCGACCACCAGCCAGAGCGCCCCCGTCGGCGTGAGTTTCAGCGTCAAACCTGCAAAAACATCGGCACCCATCCGATAGCCATCCAGCCGGTCAGCCTCCGCCGATTCGCCGGCCAGCAAGCGCGTTCCGTCTGCTCGCGACACGTCTACAGCATGCAACGCCGTTCCCAGCCCGAAGAACGGGCGTAACAAGTTCGCGCCGCCGAACTCCTTCCAAACCGCGAATCCGGCGATGATGTCGCGAGTCTTCAGGTCGGCTCCGCTGCGTTTCGCCGTCCACCAATCGAGTTCGAACCCGGCTCGAGCCGCACCGTCGAACAAGTCGGCCAGGCCAACCCGGGCACCGAACGCCACCCCGAGATCAGAGTCCTGCGGCAGGACGATTCCACCATACATGTCTATGCCGCTGACTCTTAACGAGACCGTCTGGGCTGGCAGGCGCCCAGCCGTCAGGGACGACGCTGCGCCGGCGCAGAAGATCACTGCCACAGTTGGCCAGAACCCGGCCCGCCTACCGTATGTTAATGAAGACATAGGAGGCCAGAATCATCGCTGCCAGGTAGGTCAAACCGACAACTGGAGCATTGACGACAACCATCAGCGAACCGACCACCGCCCCCAAGAACCCGCCCAAGTAGATGATCAGCCGGAGCTCGCGGCGCGTAACAGTCCAGATCAACTTCTCGAACTGCTCGATGGGGTACGCTCGGATTCGCTGCTCCACCATCTCGGCAATCGGCAGTTCCGCCACCAGCACCGGCACACGGGACTGCAGGAATTCCCAAAGCGGATCAAAAAGCAGCTGTTCGGCACGATCGAGAGCGTCGGCCGGTAGGTAGTCGCCTATCCGCCCGATAGGCACTGTGAGCAGCCACTCCGTCTGCCGGACCAGCGCCGCCTCTAGCAGATCGTGAACTCGCTCGCCGCGCGCCACCTCCACGATCCAGTCGGCCAGACGATCGGAGATTCGCCCCGCGGCCTCTGGGCCCAGGTATTCGACGACATCGGCCAACCGCTTGCCCTCCGACGCCTCTAAGACCCGCTCGGCCCGGCTGATCACGAAGTCCTCGGTCGTATCATGGCCCGCGAACTCGACGATCCGATCCGCCAGGACGTCGCCCACGCGGGCAAGTTCGGAGTCACTCAGGTCTCCGAAGATCTCGCGAACCGGACGCTCGAGCATGTCATCAATGGCATCGTTGACGGCGGCTGCGGCCCGATCCTGAATCACAGGCTCGCGTAGCAGGGCCGCGACTTCCTCCGCCCCACCGCGCTCCAGCGCCTGGACCGTCTGACTCAACGTCCGTTCCGTGATGATCAGGCGGCCAACGATCTGCTGAAGCATACCGCGCTCGCTCAGATACCCGTCTATGAAGTTCCGCATCGCGCGCCGCACCCGTTCCTGCGCAGCCGGCGACTCGAGAACCTGGCCGAAGCGATCGAGGACCAGGGGAAGGTAGTTACGAACGATCGCCTCACCGAAGTTGATCGCACCAGCCGGGACGAAGCGGCCGAGCGGCTCTTCGGAGGTGACGAACGACCTGAGGTTTCGCTCGAAGAACTCGCCGATCGCGTGGCGGAACCCGGGCCCTCTGACCACGCCATCACCCAGATCCTGGAGGATATTCAGCAGCTGCTGCCGTGCCGTTGGCGTCAGTACGCGCTCGAGAGGCTCATCGCCGAACTCGCGATTCAGCCGCTCGACAAACTCGCGGACCCGCTTCTCGAACGCCTGGCCGCGAAGGTACTCGCTGAACCCTTCAAGCAAGCGCTGCCCGAATTCCGAAACCGTCCCCGTAACTTCGCCCAGCCGGTTCCGCGGTATCTCGGAGCGCAGGTTGCCAAGCTCCTTCTCGAGCACGTTCTCCAGCGCTCCGCGCAGCGTGCGGTCGAACCGCTCGCGAAACTCCGGCTGCGCCAGCGTCTCGACGATATCCTCGGTCCTGAGCAGGTGAGTTCCGACGGTGAGGCCGATACGGTGGGCGATCCGGTCGATCTCCTTGGGAATCGCCCCTTGCGGAAACAAGCGCAGGCGTCCCAGCCGCAAGGGACGGTGCGGGTGAAACAACATCCAGATCGCCACCGCATTCGTTACCAGGCCCGCGGCGATGCCAATGCCCAGGAACACCAGGTAGTCGATGGCTAGCAACTCAGACAAAGTCGCCTCGATCTCTCGTTGACAGTCCTCGGAACCGCAAACATGTTTCGGTCCATGCGCGAAGAAAAGGGGGCGGTTTCTCCCGCCAACCAGCGGACTTTGGACAGCGCTCGCACCTGGCTGGCGGACAAGGGCCGGGCGATCCTCGAGGAGCAAGTCGAAATCGCTCGGGTCCCGGCACCGCCATTCCACGAGCGCACTCGCGCCGAGTTGATAGCCGCCAAGCTCGAAGCTGAAGGTCTGCGACCCCAGTTTGATGAGGTCGGAAACTTGCTCGCCTGGCTCCCTGAAGTTCCCCGCAGCGATGACCCCGAGCCGATAATCGTGGCGGCCCACGTCGACACCGTCTTCGGTCCCGAAACTTCCATAGAGATTCGGCAGAACGCGAATCGCTGGATCGGACCGGGCATAACGGACAATGCCAGAGGTCTGGCCGTATCGCTAGCCGTGTTACGCGCCCTGCGGCGAACCCGCACAGTTCTCCGGCGCCCCGTCCTCTTCAGCTTTACCGTCGGCGAAGAGGGGCCAGGTGACCTGCGGGGCGTGAAACACCTCTTCCGCAGCGGCTCTCCGCTGGCCAACACTTGGGCCTTTATCGCCGTCGACGGCACCGGACTGCGCCGCATCATCCACATGGGCCTGGGGTGCAAACGCTACAGAATCACCGCCTCCGGGCCCGGCGGCCACTCCTGGAGCGACTGGGGGCGCATCAATCCAGTCAACGCGGTCGGCGAACTGATCCACAGGTTGACACGGCTCGACCTGCCGGAGCAGCCCCGCACGACACTCACCGTCGCGCGGATCGGCGGCGGTATCAGCATCAACGCGATTCCGAGACGCGCTTGGGTCGAACTGGATCTGCGCTCGGAAAGCGAAGAGACGCTTCTGGCAATCGAGAGCCGCATTCAAGAAACGCTCACTACCAGCGTAGCGGTCGAGGAGGAAAGAACCGGGGGCAAGTTGGATATCGAAGTCGAGCGAATCGGGACCCGGCCCGCCGGACGACTGGCCTCCGACCATCCGCTCGTTCAGGCGGCTGAGCTCGCCACACGTGCCCTGGGCAAAGTGCCAGAATATGCCGTGTCGTCCACCGACGCCAATGTACCCCTCGCGCAGGGAGTCCCGGCGATTGCCATCGGCGCTGGCGGCAAATCCGCCGACACTCATACGGAGAACGAGTGGTTCGAGGACACCGACGGTGAGGCCGGGGCTCTACGCCTTCTCGCGATAATCGGAACGATCGCCGGCGATTGAGCGGCTCGCCGCCAACATCCTATCCGGCAGGGTCAGGGTCATTTGTGAAGCCGCACGGCATTGTTGTCTCCCAGGAGCACGCTGCCGCGAACGCCTCTGATCTGCACGCTCGAGCCAATCAGCGACTCTCGCAGCTCGCAGTCCTCGATCAGTACATCCTCTCCAACGATGCAATCCGCGACCACGCTCCCGCGGATGCGGCTGCCCCGGCCGACAGTCACGTTTGGGCCGATCTGTGAGCCGCTGAGTTCGACGTCGGGTTCGATTCGCACGGGATCGACAATCGTGGTGTCAGCGCCTATCGACTCGGGGCGGAGAGCTCGCCCTGTTTCAAGCAAATGCAGGTTTGTGGCCAATACTGTCTCCGGCTTTCCGCAATCGTACCATCCTTCGACCTCTAGGACCTTGATCCGCGCACCTCTGTCCACCATGAATTGCAGGGCATCGGTCAAGAAATACTCACCCAAGTGGGGCTTCGAGGCGAGAACCTGGTCGATCCCCTCGAACAGCAGGCGGTGGTCGCGCAGGAAATAAAGGCCGATATTCGCCAACCGCGATATCGGCTCTTTAGGCTTTTCGATGATCTTCTTCATGTTTCCAGCGCTATCGGTTACGATGACACCGAAACGCTGATAGTCATCCACCTCCATAGCCCAGATGAAGCCGTCCGCGTCGGGGGTCTTTTCGATCACTGACAGGTCCGCATCGAACAGTGTATCGACGAAGATAATCAGCACCGGCCCGTCGACATGAGGCTTGGAAAGCTTGATGGCTCCGGCCGTACCATCCTGGATCTTCTGTTCCACAAACACTGATGGCACCATGTAATGAGCCTTGACGTGGGCTTCCACTTGCTCTTTCAGGTGACCGGTGATGAACACCAGCTTCTCCACTTCGAGCCGTTCCAGAACGTCCTCGACCACGTAGTCCATCACGGCTTTCCCCGCCACCTCTAGTAGCGGTTTCGGTACCGTATGGGTATGGGGGCGAAGCCGGGTGCCTTTTCCGGCCAGAGGGATCACGACTTTCAACTCGCTCTCCTTCCTACTTTACAGTTGTACACAACTATACGTGCGTCACTAAACTAAGCCTAATCCACTTCCGGCAAAGACCCCGGCAGCTACGACTTGCAGAAAACGGTCATGGTCTGCATGATCAGGGCCGTCAAGCCAATCGCGAGCGAAACACGGGATGCCAACCGAACGCATCTGGAAAGCCCTCAGGACCAACTCAGCCCAGACACACGCGAACTCGGAAGATCCGCGCCTCAAAGGACGGACCTATCTGGTTCCGTTTGCGCAAGTCTGGGATGAGATTGTCAACATGATCGAGGCACGGTCGCGCTGGACGCTTATCTCCGCCGACGAAGCCAGCGGAAGCGTTCGGGCCGAGGCACGCACCCTTGTGTTTCGCTTCGTCGACGACGTTCAGGTCAAAGTGAAGCTCGATGATAATGCCCTGACGCGGGTTGACATGTGGTCGTCATCGCGCGTCGGGAACGCCGACCTCGGCACGAACGCCCGACGTATCGCCGGCTTCTTCCGGGAATTGGATCGCCGGCTGGGAGTCGCACGATGACGAGGGTTAGCCGCTTGCCCGTCTAGGGCGCAACCCGGGTCGGCGCGGCAACTGCCGCCGCAGTGACCGGTATCTGCAACTCCCCTTCCGTTTTCGCGACCCAGATTGCGCAGACCGTATCGCCGGTGACGTTCACCGCCGTCCTGGTCATGTCGAGTATCCGCTCCACGCCGACGACGAGAGCGATGCCTTCCAAAGGAATGCCGAGTTGGGTGAGCACGATGGTCAGCGTGACCATGCCGATACCCGGCACACCGGCAGCACCGATCGAGGCGAGCGTGGCGGTCAAGACGATCGTCAGCAGATCTGCCGCTCCCAGCGAGATCCCAAACACCTGAGCGATGAACACGGTGCTGACGCCCTGGTAGATCGCCGTGCCGTTCATGTTGACGGTCGCGCCCAGCGGAAGTACGAAAGACGCCACCTCATTCGAAACGCCCAGATCCTCCTCGGTGACCTGAAGGTTCAACGGGAGGGTCGCGTTACTTGAAGACGTCGAAAACGCGAATAGAAACACTTCATAGAACTTCTTGAAGAAGAAAACCGGGGACATGCCCGAAAGGTGCAGAGATGGTGGGTAGAATATTAGCGTGAAAAAGGCCATTGCCCCGATCGTCACCAAGACGTACTTGAGGAGCGTGAGCAGCACCCCATAACCGAACTGGGCTGATACCGCCGCGATCAGGGCGAACACGCCCAGTGGGGCCACCTTCATCACAAGCTTGACCAGAACGATCATGGCGTCATTCAGGCCATTCATGAAGTCCAAGACGGGCTTTCGCCTCTCTTCCACAAGGATCGTCAGAGAGATCCCAAACAGAATTGCAAAGAAAATGATCTGCAAGAAGTTCGTCTCGACCATCGCTTGGAAGGGATTGCGTGGGATGATCCTGACCAGAAGATCTCTGATCGTTGGCTTTGCGGTAACCGTCTCCAACCGCTCAGCCGTGACACCGGCGTAATCGGTGAGCATCCTTGTTTTGACATCTTCATCCAATCCGACACCGGGGTCCAGCATTTCCGCCGCCACCAACCCTATGGTCACCGCCAACGCCGTCGCGACCACGTAATACCCGACCGTCTTCAGCCCGATACGTCCCAACTTGCGCAGATCGCCCAGGCTGGCCGTTCCGACGATCAGTGACGCCATGACGAGCGGAACAACGATCATCACCAACAAGTTGATGAACGCATCGCCGATCGGTTTGATGTCGGTGGCGAAATCACCCATCAGCGGGCCGAGCACGGCCCCGAGTAGCAATCCGAGCAGTATCTGCGTGTGCAGCTTCATGTTCCGGATGCTGTCAATTGCTCGCTTGAACAAAAGTCCGTCTCGCTCGTGATTCCAAACCTGTTGTGGCCGTGTTGAGAGGCTGCCCCTTTGCTCGGCGCTGGGCGGACGCCGGCAAGATACAGCCCGGCTGCGGGCAAGGACAGGCCGCCGTCTGGCAGCTTTTCGACGTGAAAGGTAGCTTTCCCGTAATGAAATCGGCAGCTGCGGCCAGCGTATTCGCCCTCTCGCTTTTGGCATGGGGCTGTGTTCCCGATGCGGCGGACGAGTCGCGCGCTGCGGGTAATGGCGATGACCCGTCCGAGTCTGGCGACACCACCGCGCTGAAGGACACTGAATACGTCACCAGCTTGCTTTTCCTGCCGCTGGAGCCGAGCCAGACCCGCGCCATCTCGCTGCATCTATCGAGTACCGCGAACGCCGACGGGCTGACGCAGCGCTATCTGGCCTGGGAGCTGGACCGCTCGGGCTGGCGGGCGATTCTCGATGCCGAGTCCCAAGCTGGCACGACGCGGGCTCCCTGGCGGATCTTCCCTGCCGATTCGCTGCGCCTAACCGTCTCGCCGGACGGTGACGCTGAGGATCTCATCTTGCGGGTCCGTTCTGCCGACCACACCCTGGACCTCGGGAACGCGTTGGATCGCTGGGAGGACCGCTACGGCACGCAACACGAAATCCGCACCGCGGACTGGGGCCGGCAGGGTCAAGAGGTGACCGGTCTGGCCGTCCAACACCGGTTCGCGATGGCCGAGCCGCCCAGACCCGCTCGCTTCGGTGCGTACCTCCGCGCGGTTCTCCGATCGGACGAGGGCGCGATCATTGTCATCTTCCACACCCCCGAGCCTGAGCTCTACGGAAGTCCTTACGCCTGGATGTACGCGGACGGGCTAACCCAACGCTGGACTGTCGTCGATACGCGGGCCGCTGAAGTCGCGAACTCGGCGCAGCTGCGGCGCAACGTGCCAATACGTATCGCGTTCAGCATTCCCGAACCGAACATCAATGGCGAGCTGACAGCGGCCGAACGGCAATACAGCGAACTCGCCGCCGAGAGCGGACCCAAACCCTATTTGGGCTTATATCGTGTCCGGGGTTGGATCGAATTCGCTGGTGAGCGTCACAGGGTGGAAGGAATGCTCGAGCTGGGGGAGCCCTGAGCTCGATCAGGCTTCGAAGGTCTCGAAACGCCTCAGCGCGATCCTCAGGGGCACTACAGTCGCCACCACGCAGATTAGCAGTGCCGCAGATCCTCCGATCGCCGTGATCAAGACCGTCTCCGAGGTCATGCTAACCCCTACCAAGCGGTTGCGGAAGATTGTGAGTACCGGCCACGATTCGAGAACCAGCACCGCCCCGACCAGCGAGATTGCCGACATCATGAACAACAAGCCCCCGATACTGGTGGGGATCTGAGCCATGTTCTCGGTTTCGAACTGCGGGAAGACCGTTCCGAAAGCTAAAGCCAATGCTGCTAGTGCGAAGCTAATCGCGGCGATGGTCACCACCGAAAGCACCATCATCAACACCCCAACCTTCAGAAGCAGATTGGTGCTGACCGTGAGGGCAATTGCCACCACCAGGAGCGGGACGGTACCCACCCAGTACTTGCTCAAGATTAGATCCCGCGCCCGCAGCGGACTCGAACGCAGTAGCCAGAGCGTCGGTCCTTCCAAGCTCACGCCGGGTAGCACGAAACGCGCCGCGATCGCGGAAAGAACGAATCCCGCCAACCCGACATTTACAAATGCGACAATATGCGCGAAGAAGAAGCTCACACCTTCACTGTACAAAGGCAGAGCTCTGATATTGTATATGTAAACTACGATCAGAACAGCCAGCAGAATCAACTGTGACCACTGAGTCGTGTCGCGAAAGAAAACTCGAATATCCTTGAGGATGAGTTCAGCGCGACCGCTGCCAATACCACGGAACAGATAGCGAACCGAGCTGCCCAGGCGGCGTCCTGCCGTGTGTTTTTGGGAACCTTCTTGAGACCGCGTGAATGCCGACGCGTAGTAGAGCCGGTGGAAAGTCGCGCCGAGCACCATCACGGCCAGCGCCGTGCTCCAAAGCAGGACCAGCGTGAATGGATCGAAACTACCGCGCACCGCGCCCATGATCGCATCGCTTATCCATTCACTGGGTAGCCAGGGCGATGTCGGACCCCGCAGCACTGCCATGAACTCACCCAGGTTCCGAAAGCCCTCGGGC
This sequence comes from Gemmatimonadota bacterium, assembly GCA_041617795.1. Classification (GTDB taxonomy): domain Bacteria; phylum Gemmatimonadota; class Gemmatimonadetes; order Palauibacterales; family KS3-K002; genus JBFJOD01. Next base: position 47,878 of record JBFJOD010000004.1, read on the forward strand.
TTTGCCAGGCTCTCCGGTCGCAGCAGCCGTATCAGCAGTATCACACCGCCCGCAGCCGCGACTGTGATGACGCCGAAGATATCCTTGGCGCGTCTCGCTGGGAACACGCTCACCAGGATCAAGGTCACGGCGGAGCCGACTGCCGCCAGGATCAAGAAAAACGGCACCACCGAAGCTAGCGAGACGAGGAATACGGGTAGCGCGCTTCCGTAGACCTTCGCGTAGGCAACGAGAATCGGCACCATGATCAGAGCGACCATCCAGCTCGAATTGACCGTCGTCTCGGTCAACTTCGTCAGATAGACGTCCTCCGATTCCGCTGGGGCGGACATCAACAGCTCGAGATCCCTCGATAGGAAGAACGTGGAGAGAGCGGTGATGACGTTCGACAGCAGCAGGACGCCGAGAAAAGTCAGCAAGATTAGCCCAAGAAGCTTGGCAGCCAGCAAGTCACCGATGTCCTCGACCTTCTGGAAGTAGAGCAGGATTCGGTAGATGATGCCGAAGGCGGCAAGCCAGAAGATCGCGCCAACGACAAGCAGCGTTATCCCTCTTGCGCCGCCGGCCCCGTGCGAACGAAGACGCCGCCGAGCGGTTATCCGCTTCGGCCGCAGCATGAACCACCAGCTGGCGGACGAAGAGCTCATGAGCCCAGAACCTCTAGCAACTCTCGAACCTCATGACCCCCGGTAAGCTTCAGGAAGATCTCCTCCAGGCCGATATCACCCGCTTGAGCTTCGCGCCTGAGATCCTCCATCGTCCCCTCAGCGCGGATGCGACCCGACTGGATGATCGCGATCCTGTCGCATAGCGCCTCCGCCACTTCCAATGTGTGTGTCGACATCAGGATCGTACCACCGCGTTTTACGAAACCGCGAAAGATGTCCTTCAACATGCGGGCTGCCTTCGGATCGAGACCCACCAGCGGCTCGTCGACCACGATCACCTCCGGCCGGTGTATCAAGGCTGAAGAGATGATGAGCTTTTGCTTCATTCCATGGCTGTAAGCTTCCAGCAACTCATCGCGCCAAGCGGTTAGCTCCCAGACCCCTAGCAACTCGTCGATCCGCCGGTCTATCTCGTTCCCATTCTGCCCGTACAGGCCAGCGACGAATCTCAAGAACTCAGCGCCGGTTAGCTTTTCGTAGATGAACGGTCGGTCCGGTATGAAGCCCAGCCGGCTCTTGGCAAGCTCCGGTTCCTTCCGGACGTCGTAGCCCCCGACCGTGGCCGTACCTGCCGTGGCCTGGAGGATTCCGGCGATGATGCGCAGCGCCGTCGTTTTTCCGGCACCGTTCGGCCCCAGCAGACCGTACAACACCCCGCGCGGCACTGTGAGGTTAAGGTCGGTCAGCGCGGCAAAGTCGCCGTATTTCTTGGTCAGGTCCTTGAGCTGGATCACTTTTCCTCCACGGACAGCACGTCGAGCTGAAGCAAGCCGACTAATCTCACCAGCTCCACCTGGCGCGCCAACCCTCCGATCACAAAGCGGAGATGCGACGCATCAGCGGGAAACTGGTTAAGCGTTGGATCGACCGGCACCCATCTGCCGAGCCACACCTCAGGCCAGGCATGGTAGTAGAAACGGTCGCGCACGTACACGAGGCCGGCCGCGGTTCGGGCGGGAAGGCCCGCGGCCCGCGCCAGTGCGACGTAAAGCACGGTATGTTCGTTGCAATCACCCCGGCGGCCGTCCAGCACTTGCCGCGCGCTCGGCACGCTCAACGTGATCTGCTTATCGAGATTCTCGTAAACCCAGCGGTTCAAGCGCTCGGCCGCCTGGCCCGGCTCGGTCACACCGCCGAGTATTTCTTCCGCGGTTCGCCGAATTTGCGGATCCTCCGCCTGTATCAACGGAGTCGCTTCCAGCATCTTACCCCAATCGCTACGGCTGGCCGGCAACCGGTAGTCGATTCGCTCCGGTAGCTGGTGTGCCGCGGTCACCAGGGTGTCCCCTCGCAGCTGCTGTTGGTCGCCTTCGAGGTCGAATCCCTCCAGGTCAACATTTCCGAGCCGCACCGCCAGCCTGGCGATACGCTCGCCGCTTGGTAAACCCGCGCCCACAGAAATGGCAGTCCGCTCGATGATGTCGCTGGCGCCGAGCGCCGCAGTCGCGCCGCCGCGCGAGTCCAGATTCCGGTAGGTGTTCCATGCGATCTCGAACGCCGTCCGCTCGATCGTATAGCCCAGCGGGCTGGTAGCGCGCACGACCTGACCGTCTGGATCCAACCATGAATCCAGCTCGATCCCTCCGAACGCCTGTCTGATTCGCCACGTCTCCACTGTATCAAAACGCGCGGGAGCCCAAATCTGCTTGGCGTCGTCGAAGCCAGCGCTATCCGGCACGATCAGCGTGTCGCGTCCTACAACCTCAATGCTCACTCGCTGACGCTCCAGTACGCTGGGATCGAAAATCTCATATGCATAGGTCGCCCCCGGTTGGGGTTCTTCGCCCAGCGCGAAATGCATCGGCATGACCTGCGGTAGCACGATGGGCCCGTCGCTCGGGATCGTCAGCCGCTGTTCCTCCCCACCGCCCGAGTTGATAGTCAGCTCGAGCACACTGTCCCCGTTCATGACTCCCACCACCGCGAAATCACCAAGGTCGGAACGCAGCGTGAACTCGAAATCCTGAAGCTCCAAACGCTTGCCAAGCCGCACCCGGGTCCGCGCGCTGACCGGAGCATCCGCGCCCAGTGCCAGAATTCGCAACCGCATGTCGTCTTCCAGCAGGAAGCCCGCAGCCAATGTGTCGACCCTTGATGCGGCGTAACCGATCGGTGTATCGCCCAGCTTGATGCTGTAAAACGCTGCGCTGGGTATCAGGCTGGCCGATGCCTCGGCCAAACGTAGTGTGGTCGACTGGTAGTATTCCCGGCGGACGTGCCAGGCCAGCACCAGCATCCACCCGGCAAGAATCGCCAGGCCGATCCAGCGGCGATGCCTCCGTGTCACCAACTGCCCAACGCCTCGGCCTTGCGGTACATGGCTTCCGCCAAGTCCGGCTGACGCTTGCGATCGAAGATGATCCCCATGGTGTAGAACGCTCGCGGGCTTGGCCTAAGCTCCACCGAGCGCTCCAACGCTCCCATCGCTTCATCGAGCTGGTCGAGCCGATTCAACGCTTCGCCCAAGTAAAGGAAGGCGCTCGCCCTGGCCTCATCGAGCTCGACCGCGCGTCGCAGCTCATCGGCGGCCAGCGCGTACAGACCTTTCTTGAAGTACACCAGGCCCAGATTCTCTCGCGCGTCGGCGTTCTTCGGGTCGGCGTGCAGGGCCTTCGCCAGCTTCTCCTCCGCCTCGCGATAGCGTCCGAGTGAAGCCTGCACGGCCGCGATATTGCACTGGAGACGAACATCGTCAGGGTCCAATTCCTCGGCGACCTGATACTCGCTCAGCGCTGCCTCGTACTTACCCAGCCGGTCGTACAGAACCCCCAGGTTGTTGTGGGCCCGCAGATGACCGGGATCGGCGACTAGTAGCTCGCGGTACGCTTGCACAGCCTCCTCCAGCTTGCCTTCGCGGCCGAGGCGCTTTGCCTGCCTGTACAGCTCTTCTCCTCCCGATTCACCAGTGGAGGCTCCCGCATCATGCTGCTGGGCCTTGCCGGACTCATTCATCAGCGACGTTCAGTCTCCGCTTGAATCCAATCGATATAGGACGGCAGGCCGCCTATGATGTCCGCCGCGACGACTTCCGGGACTTTATAGGGATGAAGTTCTCGCACCCGATTCGCCACGGCCTGGACATCTGTCTTGCGCGCCTTCACAAGCATCAGTAGCTCCGCCGATTCCTGCAACTCACCATCCCACCAGTAGTGCGAACGCAAACCGGGTAAGATGTTCACGCAAGCCGCCAGCCGCTCCTGAACGAGCGTTCGGGCGATCCTGTTGGCCACACGCCCATCCGGCGCTGTAACGAAGATGACGACGACGTTGTTCCGCTCCGACATGTTCTGGCTGGTTTAATTCCTCGGCCGCTGTTAGCGACGGTGGGATATGGGGGGATGACCGAACTACCTGGCTAATTTAGCTATGCCTTGCAGGCCTGTCCACAGGCAGGTGGCCGCCGCGGTATTTGTCTGGGGGGAACAACGCTGCCGCCAATGCCGGGCACTGTCAGGCTTCTTCGTACAGCGACTCGATGATTTCCTTGTACTTCGTTTCGATCACCCGCCGCCTGACCTTAAGGGTCGGTGTAACCTCGCCGGCATCTATGGTGAGTTCCCTGGGTAGGAGCGCGATTCTCTTGGGCTGCTCGTAACGAGCGAGATCTGCAAGTGAGCCGATTACCTCTGCTTCCAAGAATGAAATGACTCGCTTATCCCGGATCAACGCCTCGCGATCTCCGCAATCGATGCCCTGAGCCGTTGCCCAGCTCTCCAAGGCAGCGAACTCGGGGACGATTAACAGAGCCGGAAAGCGGCGCCGATCTCCGATCATGATGACCTGACTCACATACGGATTCGCCTGCACCCGATTCTCGATCGGCTGAGGCGCGATGTTCTTTCCACCCGCCGTGACGATGAGATCCTTCTTTCGATCGGTGATCGACAGATAACCGTCGGCGTTCAGCGTCCCGATGTCGCCCGTATGAAACCACCCTTCGGAGTCGATCGCGGCCGCCGTGGCTTCCGGCATCTTGTAATACCCCTTCATAACATGCGGGCCGCGAGTCAGTACTTCGCCATCCTCCGCGATCGCGACCTCGACACCGGGGATCGGCTTGCCGACCGTCCCTAAGCGGATGCTGTCAGGCCTGTTGAAGGAGATGACCGGCGAAGTTTCCGTCAGCCCGTAGCCCTCGAGTATCGGCAGACCGGCCGACAAGAAGAAGTGAGCGATCTCGGGGTTGAGCGGGGCACCCCCCGAAACGAAATACCTGATCCGGCCACCCGTTTGCTTGCGGATCTTCGAGAACACCACGCGATCCGCCAGCGCATATTGAAACCCAAGCAGCGGGCCGATCCGCCCTCCCGCTGCCTTCTTGTCCAGGTGCCGGCCGCCCGTGTCGATGGCCCAGCGCAGCAGACGCTGCTTGACGGCGCCACCCTGGCGCGCCACCTCCTGAACCCGGCCATAGATCTTCTCGTAGCCCCGCGGTACCATGGTCATCACGGTGGGTCGGATCTCCAGGAAGTTCTCGCCGACGGTTTCGAATGATTCCGCATAACAAATGGAGACGCCCGCCGTGACCATGACGTAATGCCCGGCCATCCGCTCGAAGATATGGCAGAGGGGAAGCACGGACAGCGAGACGTCTTGCTCGTCCATGTCGAACGAGAGAAGACCTGAGCGCACATTCGATACAAGATTGTTGTGCGTCAGCATTACACCTTTGGGCTTTCCAGTTGTGCCCGACGTGTAGAGAATCGTCAGTAGATCGTGCGGGTCAGTTGCAAGTGCCCGCTCGCGATAGTCTTCATCTGATCTTACCGTGATTCGGGACTCACCAAGCTCGAGCAAGCTCTGAAGCGGCATCACATCGGGGCTTGCCGCCGGCAATTCGTCAAAGACGATGATCTTTTGCAGATTGGAAACTTGGGAGCGTGCTTGTTGGACCTTCGCGAGTTGCTCTTCAGTCGAAACGAAGACGACCTTCGCTTCGCTGTCCCGCAGCATATAAACAACCTGCTCTTCCGGGAGTACGGGATAGAGCGGCACGCTGACGCTGCAGCTCATCACGCAGGCAAAATCGGCGATCAGCCACTCTGGCCGATTCTCCGACAGGATGGCGACGCGGTCACTCGGAGCGACACCCAGAGCCTCCAAGCCATAAGCCGCACGCTTGACGTCCGCGTACACCCGTTCATGCGAGATCGCCTGCCAGGCACCACCTTGCTTGAAGCGGATCGCATCAGGCTTTTGGTAGCGGTCGACGGCATCGAGAAACAGCTCGGCGATGTTTCCTTCAATAATGTCGGCCGGCTCACCGGCGTGCCTCAGGATGGTCGTATCGCGATGTGTCGCCAAGCTTATTCTCCTGCCTCGGCGATCCCCTCGCCGGATCCCGGGGTTTCCAGACGCTCCAAGGTCTTGCGGGCGTGCTCGACGTGGGCTGCAGCTCGCTCGTCGCCAGGGGGGTGCTTCAAGAACTCTCGAAGGTAGCGGCGAGCGCTGGCCTCATCTCCTTGTTTGAGCAGGATAAACGCCAGGCCGTAATGCGCAGCCGGAGCATCGTCAGAGGCCCGGATTGCCGCCTCATAGAGGCGGATCGCTTCCTCGGGCATCCCGATATGCGTGTAGACTACGGCCATCTGTTGCATGATTTCGGAATCCTTGGGCTGCGACCGCAATGCCAGGCGGAATGATGTCAGTGCCTCGTGGTATTTCTCCTCGCCGGCCAACTTCAGGCCCTCGCGATAGTAATCGGGTGCTTTGCCCGATTCCGTTTGCCGGCGCGAGAATGGCCACCAGCCCATGCTAGCTTCCTATGCCGCGGCTAGATCCGGCCACGGATCTAGCTCTGTCCTCTGGTGGAGAGGGTGTTGTAGATCGTGGCGACGAGCCAACCTCCGGCGAATCCGTAGATGAGCCCCCAGATCAGCGCGACAACTGCACCCGTGTAGCTCCAGCTGTAGCCAAAGTAGACGGCGGACAGCACGCCAATCGTCTGCCCGGCAC